>JAAELZ010000521.1 GCA_024226105.1 Pseudomonadota bacterium
ACAATGTCATCGACAAGCATTCTGGCACCAAATGGCTCCTCACGTTGATAGACCATATTATCGCCGGCATAGATATAAAATCGCGTACTGGACGTACCTACGTCGACCAAAGCGGTTAAATCACTCAAACCTCCACCTGCCATGCTCTGAGTCACCAGTTGGCTGGCCCGCTTCAGCGCATTGTGTGCAACATCTATGCACAGGGGTTCCAGTAGAGCGAATTCCAGGCAGGACTCAATCTTGTCGATAGTATTTTTACGACAGGCTGTGACCAATACCTCTCGTTCGGCGGTCTCCGGAAATTCTTCAGCAAACTGATAATCAAGATTTAGCTCAGAAACCGGAAACGGGACAAACTTGTCTACCTCGAACTCTATCCACTGCTCGAGCTCCCGGCCGCGCAAATCGGCACGCACCATCAGGCGTTTAGAAATAATATCCGAAAAATTGACACAGGCGATCGCCTGCTTAGCGCTAAAGTTATGCTGCGTCAGGGTATGCCGAATAAGTGTACCAATTTGCTCCGCATCTACAATCTGGCCTTCTACAAATAATCCCCGGTGCAAGGGCTCAATCGCAACGTTGGTAACGGATAGCGATTTATTGCTGCGTGTAATCTGAACAAGCTTGACCGCGGACTCGCCAATGTCGACTCCCAGATACTGATTGTTTTTACCCGCTCCAAACATGCTTACCCACGGCCTGTATTGATGTACTGGTAACCGGGCCTGTAGACATTTTTACTTTACTGATCACGTTCAATGCGTGTCTTTAAGGTCCGGCACCCCTCATTCAGCTAAATACTACTAGAAATATCGGCTTTACGCCATTGATATAACGTAACTAAATAAATCACTCAACCGTGCGTAACGTTTTCACCGATAAATGGTCGGCCGCCGCTATCTCACTCCTTGGCTGTTAACTCCGAGGCGTTGTTCGAGGCAATATCGTGCCGCTGCGAAGCACACCACCTCCTTCTCGACACGCAATATAGATAGCACTGCCAATAGACCCGTGTCACGCACACACAAGCGGAAGCTATTTACCCAGTCGGCTGGAGCGCTTGCGGTCACTTTCGGTAAGAATTTTCTTACGCACACGCAAGCTTTTCGGAGTGACTTCTACCAGTTCATCTTCTCCTATCAACTCAAGCGCCGCTTCCAGACTAAGCCTGATAGGCGGTTCCAGCACAATGCTCTCATCCTTTCCGGAAGCCCGCATATTCGTTAGTTGCTTCCCTTTGAGCGCATTCACAACCAGATCATTATCACGTGCATGAATGCCAATAACCTGACCTTCGTACACTTGCGCACCGTGACCGAGCAGCAAGCGCCCGCGTGCCTGCAGGTTAAACAGGGCAAATGCCAGCGCCTTGCCGGTTGACATTGATATAAGCGCGCCATTTCGGCGCCCGCCAAATTCGATTTCCAAAGCGGGCGCATACTCTTCAAATACGTGATGTAGCAACCCGGAACCCGAGGTCAGGGTTAAGAATTCTGTCTGAAAACCAATTAAACCACGCGCAGGAATGTAGTAAGTCAGGCGTACCCGGCCTTTGCCATCAGGCACCATATCGCGCAAATCGCCCTTACGTTTACCCAGCGCCTCCATTACAGCACCCTGATGATCTTCTTCAACATCCACACTCAGGTCTTCAAACGGTTCACAACGAACGCCTTCAATTTCACGAAAAATTACCTGTGGACGCGCAACGGCAACTTCATAACCCTCGCGACGCATGGTTTCAAGCAAAATGGATAAATGCAACTCACCACGACCGGCAACTTCAAAAATGTCAGGGTTCTCCGTCTGCTTGACGCGCAATGCGACATTATGAATCAATTCCCGTTCGAGGCGTTCAAGAATTTGGCGCGAAGTGACGAATTTTCCTTCCTTGCCACAAAAAGGGGAAGTATTCACCTGGAACATCATGGTTACGGTTGGCTGATCGACCGTTAGCGGGGGCAATCCTGCCGGGCTTTCCCGGTCGCAAAGCGTATCTGAAATACCAATGCCTTCTATCCCTGTTACGGCAATAATATCGCCGGCCTGAGCCTGATCGACCTCAACGCGCTCCAGACCATGAAAGCCCATGATTTGCAAAATACGCGCATTGCGAATTTTTCCGTCGGGCTCCACCACCGCAATGGGGGTGTTGGTTTTTATTTTCCCGCACTGCACCCTGCCAACACCGATTGCCCCGACAAAACTGGAATAATCGATCGATGAAATCTGCATCTGAAACGGCGCGTCAATGTCAACCTCCGGTTCCGGCGCATACTCGACAATTGCTTCAAACAAAGCGTTCATGTTCGCGGAGCGCTCATTCAGGTCGAGCGTCGCATAACCCTGCATTGCCGAAGCATAAATCACCGGAAAATCCAGCTGTTCATCGCTGGCGCCGAGTCGATCAAACAAGTCAAATACCTGGTCCACTACCCAATCCGGGCGGGCGCCATCGCGATCAATCTTATTCACCACCACAATCGGACGCAGGCCGTGATCAAAAGCTTTTTGGGTCACAAACCGGGTTTGCGGCATCGGCCCTTCAACCGCGTCCACCAGCAACAGGACGCTGTCAACCATCGACAATACGCGCTCAACTTCACCGCCAAAATCAGCATGCCCCGGCGTATCGACGATATTGATTCGGTAACCATTCCACTTCAGGGCAGTATTTTTCGATGTGATCGTAATACCACGCTCTTTTTCAAGATCATTCGCGTCCATCACGCGCTCAACCGGGCCAAAGCGTTCACCCAATGTACCGGATTGTTGCAACAGGCGGTCGACGAGGGTAGTCTTGCCATGATCAACGTGCGCGATAATGGCGATATTTCTTAAATCTTTCATGCGGAATGTGACGTGCTGAGCGCACTAAAATGGGGCGGCGATTGTAGTCGATTTGCGACCTCAAAATACGCCGAAAAACGTATTATTGTGGCCTAAATCACCATAATTCTCCGCAAAATGCCTCAGAAAGCACCCGCTTCCTCAACTTGATCGCATGCAATGCCCGGGTCAGATTTTGATTTGCGTCCCCACACCGGCATCGGTAAACATTTCCAGCATCAGGGCATGATTGATCCGGCCGTCCAAAATTAAGGCTGTGCTCACTCCACCCGTCACCGCGTCCAGCGCACAATCAACCTTTGGCAACATCCC
>JAAELZ010000522.1 GCA_024226105.1 Pseudomonadota bacterium
GAAATATGCGTCACCAGCATCGCCATCGCGGCATCGCCATTGGCTGCCAGCGCACTGCCGCCGTTAAAACCAAACCAGCCAACCCATAACATACCGGCGCCCGTTACGGTAAGCGTCATATTATGCGGCGGCATGGGCGTTTTACCAAAACCGGTTCGCGGGCCAACCATAAGCGCGGCCACCAATGCCGCTGTACCCGCCGTGATATGCACAACCGTGCCACCGGCGAAATCCAGCAAACCCATCTGTCCCAGCCAGCCACCACCCCATACCCAGTGCGTGACGGGGATATAGACCAGCAATAACCACAAAATTGTAAACCACAATACCACTGAAAATTTGATTCTTTCAGCGAAACCACCAATCACCAATGCAGGCGTTATCACTGCGAAGGTCATCTGAAACAGTGCAAAAGCGGTTTCCGGAATGGTCCCTTCTACTGAACTTTCAAGCACGCCAGCAAACAATACCTTGCCCAGGCCACCAATAAACGCGTTCGCGCTGCCACCATCGGTAAACGCAAGACTATAACCGGCGACAAGCCAGACTATTGAGGAAATCCCGGCGATCACAAAACACTGCATCAACACCGACAACACGTTGCGACTGCGCGTCAGACCACCATAAAACAGTGCCAGGCCGGGCAGGGTCATAAACAGAACCAGCGCTGTTGAGGTGAGTATCCAGGCGGTATCTCCCGTATCCACCTCAGCTGCCATCCCCAGTTGTGGGATCGCGAACAGCGCCAGAAGCGCTGCCACCATGTTCATATTAGAGCGCATCTTTATCCATCTCACCGGTTCGTATACGCACAACGGATTCAATGTTGTGTACAAATATTTTCCCGTCTCCAACCTTACCGGTTCTTGCGGCCTCGGTAATGGCTTCGATCACCCCTTCTACCTGAGTGGAATCTACTGCAATCTCGATCTTAACCTTGGGTTGAAAATCTACCGTGTATTCGGCACCACGATAGTGTTCGGTATGGCCCTTTTGCCGGCCAAAACCTTTAACCTCAATAACGGTCATGCCACTGACGCCCACTTCCGACAGCGCGTTGCGCACATCATCCAGACGAAACGGTTTAATAATTGCGGTGATCATTTTCATATTTGTATCCTCAATTTGGTGATTCTATAGTTTCTCAATGTTTAATCTTATCCCGGTCACTACGAGTGAAGCGTGGCAATCCAAACATAAGCAGCACCTCGTAATATTATACTTTTAGGTTGCCACGTCGCTACGCTCCTCGCAATGATAATCGTTTTATTGCGTTTACCCGACTACCAAAAAAGGCCTTCCAGGTTTTCTCGGAAAAACTCTCAATCGTTTAATGCAATAACAGAAAGCCTGTTTTTTGGCAATCTCTTCGAGCTTTTTGGCGCGAGTAATTTGCCTGTTCTAACCAGCCTCTTTCACATTCCCGCCACAAGCAACCGACATTAACTACGAGTAGTATACGACTGATATATTAGTCTCTGTAGTGTAGTGTATTGTTTATTGATCCGCTCCTGATAAACCTCAACATTCCTCTGACAAACCGAACTCCGGCCAGCTATTGTTTGCTGCACTCAAAACGAACACAGGCAGACGGAAATTTTGGGTGCGTACTATAATAGTTTCTACTAATGCAAGCGAACCCAGCTTATTATAGCTGGGCTAAATTTTCCAATTACTCTATGACGCTCTAAGGGGCGGTATGGCTATATTATAAAAGGGGGACCGAGGGGGATTTGCTTTTAGGTGCCAGAAATCAATGGCTGTCAATCATATCTGGTTTTCGCAAATCTCCCCCAACCCCTCTTTGTTAAAGAGGGGAGCTTTGGCGACACCCACCCAAATGGAAGGTGCTGCGAATTGACAGAAATACTTCCCCCTTTTAGAAAGGGGGACCGAGGGGGATTTGCTTTTAAGTGCCAGAGATCGGTGGCTGTCAATCATATCTGGTTTTCGCAAATCTCCCCCAACCCCTCTTTATTAAAGAGGGGAGCTTTGGCGACACCCTCAATTGGGTAAGGATATCAGTTCTTCAACGTAGCTGGCTATCCTTGCTACCACGACGGTTGTAGGCACTAAAGCCTTTTAGCGCTTTATCTGCTGCCGATTGGCAATCTATACAAAAATGCACGCCGGGCACCGCTTTACGTCGGGCCTCTGGAATAGCTGCGCCGCACTCTTCACAATCTACGAGACTTTTTCCCTTTGGAATCTGTTCACGTATGCGTTTTACCGCATCTTCAACACTGGCATCGATCTGCTCCTGAACTGATCCGTCTTTCGCCCAACCTCCGGCCATGAGAAACCCGCAAAAACTCCAGTATACCAATCAGACTGGGAAGCAACAATAGTCTATCTCGCAGTAGCAGCATCAGAAACTTTAAGATAGACCAAACTACATCGGGCACTAAATTCCAGACACTGGAATCCCGAATTTTTGGCATAATAACCCTTTGAAGAAGCGTTTTGCTACCTGATACCCGAAGGCAATTCTAAAGATGGCGTAACATCCCTGTTACCGACGAGATAAAACGATATGAATAACGAAAATAGCCCTGAATCAAACCAGGAAGACGGCATATACAACGCGCCCTGGGAAAAAAGTTTCGACCGGATTCTTACGCCTTTTGAAGAATTCATTCATCGCCAGACCACCAGTGGGCTGCTGCTGATGGTTATGGCCGTTATCGCCCTGGTACTGGCTAACGGGCCGCATGCTGAAACCTACAGTAATGTCATTCACACCTACATCAGCATCGGCGTCGGTGACTGGGCGCTAAAAATGACCCTGCAACATTGGGTCAACGATGGCCTGATGGTATTATTTTTCTTCGTTGTCGGCCTGGAACTCAAGCGCGAGTTCCTGGTGGGCGAACTGGCCAATCCACGCAACGCGACGATGCCGATTGCGGCGGCAATTGGCGGCATGGTGGTACCGGCGCTGATTTACTTCGCGTTGAATCCCAGCGGCGATGCCGCGCTCGGATGGGGTGTGCCGATGGCGACCGATATTGCGTTCGCAGTCGGCGCGCTGGCCCTGCTCGCGAGTCGCGTACCCAAGGCATTGATCACCTTCCTGGTCGCACTGGCGATTGTTGACGACCTGGGCGCAGTGATGGTGATTGCTTTTTTTTATACCGACAGTATCGCCCTGCTACCCTTAATGACCGCCGGCGCGCTATTTGGCCTGCTGCTGGTGCTGAATCTGATAGGCATACGCCTAACCCTGCCTTATTTTATCGTCGCCGTGTTTCTCTGGTATGCGCTGCTTCAATCGGGAGTACACGCAACTATCGCCGGCATTCTGGGCGCTATGTCTGTTCCCGCGGTTCCCAAATATAACCCTGAGCGTTTCAGTGAACATGTCGGGGAACTGATGAGTCGTTTTGATGCCAGCTATCAGCATGGGAGAAGCATTATGACCAACGAGTCTTTGCGTGGTATCGTACAGACATTGAATAACGGCGTACATGCCGTTGAGGCACCCTTGCAGCGGCTGGAGCACATCTGGCACCTGCCTGTGGCCTATTTGGTGATCCCGATATTCGCACTGGTCAACGCCGGTATCCCGATGGAATTGAGTACTCTAGGTGATACGCTTTCAAACCCGGTCATGATGGGCGTTTCGCTAGGGCTGGTTGTGGGCAAATTCGTCGGTATAACCGGGTTCAGCTGGGTAGTCCTGAAGCTGGGCATCGCACGCCTGCCCAAAGACACCCGCTTTACCCAAATCGCGGGCGTATCACTACTGGCCGGCATAGGTTTTACCATGTCCATTTTCGTCGCACAACTTGGTTTCGGTGAGCGCGAGGACCTGCTATTGATGGCCAAAACCGGTATCCTGCTAGCCTCCGTGCTGGCGGGTCTGATGGGTTATGTTTGGCTCTACCTGGTGAGTAAGCCGGCAGATTCAAAGAGCGAATAAATGCGCAGTAAGCAGTTCGGGTTGCTATGTTTAATGTGCGCCTTTGGTGTGCATGGCCCGGCGCTGGCCGAAACCCCGGGTTCTGATCCCACCGCAGCGATGCAGGCGCTGTACGAACGTGTTCGCAGCACACTGGACAATCCTACGCCGGAAAATCCTTTTTATCTCGATGCCAGTAGCACGGAAGAAACCGAATCGGGCGAGGCCGCTGTCTATTTGCCCTTAAGCCTGGATGAAGTTGCCAGCGCCCTTGGGCCGGTCAGTAACTGGTGTAACATTATGCCACTGCATATCAATGTAAAAACCTGTACTTACAATCAGGCTGGCGACCTCATGAACCTCTACATGGGGCGTAAGTTCTATCAAACGCCTGACGATGCCTTCGAGCTCACCTATCGTTTCAAAACCCATAAGTCAGACAATTACTTCGCCGCCATTGCGCACGCTGAAAAAGGCCCGCTGAAAACCAGTGATTACCAGATAAAACTGGAATTCATCAGCATTGATGGGAAAACGTTTGCTCGTATTTTTGTCTCCAACCAACAGAGCTGGATGAGCAGGAAAGGCATGGAGGTCTACCTCTCAACACTCGGGAAAGGCAAACGGGGAATCAAGGTAATAAACCTCGACAAACAGGGAGAACCAGTCTACTCGAATGGTGCAATCGGTGTGGCTGAACGCAACCTGGTAAGGTATTATTTTGCTTTCATGACTTTCTTCAACAGCAGTGTCGAATCAGGTTCGGCTGAGCGCTACGAACATCAGCTCAATGA
The DNA here is from genome assembly GCA_024226105.1 of Pseudomonadota bacterium. Lineage (GTDB taxonomy): Bacteria > Pseudomonadota > Gammaproteobacteria > Arenicellales > Poriferihabitantaceae > JAAELZ01. Next base: position 4,696 of record JAAELZ010000522.1, read on the forward strand.
CTGGTTTGATCGAACCGAAACCTATCCGCAACTGTACGAAATGAGCCGGCAGGAATACCTGGACAGCAAACGTAAAGAACGGGAAAACCAGCTGGTGCTACAAAAGACCGCATTCGCAAATAAATAAATTGGCTACGCTTTGAGACGCAGGATGCGGTGATTAAGAACCGGCTGAAAGCGCAGAATACTCACGCATTTGAGCCCCCTCTTTAGCAAAGAGGAGCTGGGGAAGATTTGGAACGAATATCAAATACTGAACTATCAACGTATTGGTTGCATTTCAAAATCCCCCTCGGCCCCTTTTTCAAAGAGGGAGGTTTTCCGTCATTTTGCGAAACCCTCTGGCAAAGAGAGGCCGGGGGATATTTTAACCCTCTCCAATTCGGGGAATACTCCCCGGCAGACCTTAGCCGTTAGAATAGACCCACTATAGCAACATCAGACTACAGAGGAAAATAATGTTATTTGAAGATTTTGCATCTGCCTGGCAGATATTTCTCGCAGCAGGTTTTATTCTTGCGCTGGTCATGGGCGCGGTGGTAAACAAAACCGGCTTCTGCACCATGGGTGCGGTCTCCGACTGGGTCAACATCGGCGATACCGGTCGCTTTCGCGCCTGGTTTCTGGCCATGGGCATCGCCATGCTCGGCGTGATTATCTTTGAATACCTCGGGGTCACGCGCCCTGACGACGCTTTCCCACCTTATCGCATGAGCGATCTTGTATGGCTGGAAAACATCCTGGGCGGCCTGATGTTCGGGGTCGGCATGACCTTCGCCAGCGGCTGCGGCAACAAAAACCTGGTGCGCCTGGGGGCAGGCAACTTCAAGGCATTGATCGTATTGTCGATTATTGCCCTGATTGCCTACTTCATGGTCAACCCCTTTCCGGGCAGCGACAAAACACTGTTCTCAACCCTGTTCTACCCCTGGACCAGCCTCACCACGATCAGCCTGGATACTCCACAGGATCTCGGCAGCATGTTAGCCGGTACTGACAACGTTGTGATGGGACGCCTGATTGTCGGTTTAATCCTGGGCCTGGGCCTGGTTTTCATCGCATTTATGTCTAAGGATTTCAGGAAAGATAAAGACCACGCACTCGCTGGAATTGTGATCGGCCTTGCCGTCCTGGGTGCCTGGATCACAACCAGCCTGATTATGGTAAACGCCGATGGGGAAATTGTTTCACTCTCATCCTATTACACCGACTGGGATCTTTACGCCTTTGATGACGTTGGCAAACCGGCTATGGGTGCACCCCTTAGCCCGCAATCCTATACCTTCATAAACCCGACAGGCCAGGCACTTGGTTATCTGGCCGTAGGCAAAGCAGCCTCCAACTTCCTCACCTTCGGCATCGTTGCCGCGCTGGGCGTTATTGTCGGCTCTTTTCTGTGGGCACTTTTTAGCAAAGGCCTGCGTTTTGAATGGTTTGCCTCCTTCAAAGATTTTTATACCCACGTCATTGGCGCAATTCTCATGGGTTTCGGCGGTGTACTCGGCATGGGCTGCACCATTGGCCAGGGTATCACCGGCGTCTCGACCCTGGCGCTTGGTTCTTTTTTGACCGTTTTTTCAATCATCATCGCCAGTGCACTCACAATGAAAGTGCAATACTATAAAATGGTGTACGAAGAAGAAGCGAGCTTTGCTAAAGCACTGGTAGCGGGCATGGCGGACCTAAAGTTGCTGCCCGATGGTCTGCGTAAACTGGACAAGGTCTAACCCACCGAATTAAACCGAAAAAGTTCCCCTCTTTGAAAAAGAGGGGTTGGGGGAGATTTGAACGCTAGCAATCGATGCTTGATTGTCAGCAAAACTCTAACCTCGGCAAATCCCCCTCAGTCCCCCTTTGTTAAAGGGGGAGGTATTTTGATCATTGCGCGTAGGCAAAGCAACTGTCGCGAACTTTTTAAAATGTGCTTCCATATCCTCATTTCCCTCGGCTTTGAGAAGTTTCATCAGCAAAGCCTGGCCTTCGACTTGAAGAACTACTAGACCACTACAGAGATTGGCCAGTACCGGGCCCTGTTGCGAGTTTTCCAACACCATCTGTCGAGATTTTTGTCACTACCAGCTTTTATCCAGGGGAAATCCAGGGAAGTAATATTAATGGTTTACAGACACCATTTACTGGTGTGGAAACAAAAAAACCGGGCTTACGCCCGGTTGCAGAAATCAAAACTTGCTATTAAGCACTATTCACATTTTGAAACCAGGGTCTTGATATACGCAATACGTGTATTGGTTTCTTCCGTAAGGCGAGCGAGTTCATCATTAATGATCGCCATTTGCTCTTCGCGCGTATGTTTGGTTTTAACCAGTTTACGCAACTCGTCGGTGACCTTAATCACGAAAGGTGAAATTTCATGTACCACGGCAGTTTTGTTCTGCCCGGCATCGGTAACCACCATTTTTTGCGCGCGGCCAAATCTGAATTTTTTACTGGAGTGTAATAACTCGCCCTTTCTGCGCTTGTAGACGATGCGCAATACATCAACGTTATTGTTAGTTTGCAAGGAATATCGTTCGATATCCTGCGGATTGCTGATGCCCATTTCGGTGAGTGCCGGATAACTTGCCATGAATATTCTCCTCTTTGTTATTAGTCAAAAAATCGCTGAACTACCCAGATTTCATTCAGCGACCTATCGGCTCAAGCATAGACGTTTCACCGTCATGATTCAATAAATTAATCGCTTCCCAAGTTATCAGGAGCACAATAATCGTTTAAATCAGGCCAAAATGCCCAGGTTCACCTTCATCCAGAATGCGCTCCTGGATCACGCGCCATACTCCGTCGTTCTCCTATTGCAGTCCCACGTCCAACGCATTGTTTATGACCTGGCCATCCAGAAGGGGTAATCACTTCGAGCGCGGTAAATATGCTATCACCCGGTTTTTTCAACACGAATGTGATCCCCGCGAAACTCAACAGACTGGATCAGTTTGTTTTTATACTCATATTCAAACTGCGCGGCGCAGTCATTGTAATCAATAGTTTCAAGCTCCGGCACCCCGTGTGGCTTGGCCCATTTTGAAATCAGGGCCATGTGGCCTTTCACGTCGTGATTCGCAAAAGTCTCGCAACTAGCTCGATAATTTATGAATATAACGCGCTCTTACCTGTCTATCACGGAGCCGGTTTTTTCAGTCCCAATGCAATTTTAGTGCCATCCACGTAAAAACTCTGGAAAGTGTCGAATTCTTCGTACTTCGGATTCACCACTACCCACATCTCTCTACCGGAAATATTCACCACTGCCTCGGTTTTACCCTCCGCTAACATGCGTTCTGCTACTTCTACTGTACTTGGATCAGCCATATAAATAATTTAAATTTGATCATTACAAACATCTTAAACACGCTTGAATTTAATTCATCAGCCCCAAAATTACTGGAGTAACGCTTAAACCAACACTCAATATCCCCCTATTTTACTATGACAACGAAACAAAAAGTCGAAAAACACGCTTTTCAAACCGAAGTAAAACAATTACTTCACCTAATGATCAACTCCTTGTACACCCACAAGGAGATTTTTCTGCGAGAACTGGTCTCAAATGCATCAGATGCCTGCGATAAATTACGCTTCGAGGCGCTGACAGACAACAGCCTGTTTGAC
>JAAELZ010000523.1 GCA_024226105.1 Pseudomonadota bacterium
AATTGGTACAACCGGAAAGCCGTTCTCGGAAAACAACATCGGCCATGCCGTTGCAACTCGGGACCTGATGTCAGAACTTCGTGGCGCTGGAAAGATAACTGGTGGGCCTCCGCCGCTAAAGAAGCGTGACCGATCTCGTTTTCTTCAACAGCTTGACGAAGTGATTCAAGCAATCCGTCGTAAACATTCGTTTAAGTCAACCTAACACTGGCTGGGCAAGGGTATGCGGAAAAAGTGTCCGCGCACGTGTCAGCCCAAGTATTAGGTCGATAAGGCTTCGGAAAAAATACTTTATTTTTTCACATTTCGTCGCTTAGGTGATCTTCTACGTCTCTCGCCACCACTATTACCTTTGGACTCATGGGGTTTGCCACCACGGAAGGTGCCTTTATTACTGCCGCTACGGCTGCGGCGCTTGTGAGCTTCAACCCCGGCAGTTTTGTCCTTATCCGGAACTTTCTCCGCTACCGAAAAACCTTCAATACGTTTGACCGGTATCACCTTTTTAAGCAGGCGCTCAATAGCGCGTAGCAGTTCGGCCTCATCGTCCATTACCAGAGAAATCGCCTCTCCTGTGCTGCCGGCACGACCGGTGCGGCCAATGCGGTGTATGTAATCCTCTGCAACATTCGGCATATCGAAGTTTACTACATGTGGAAGGCGGTCGATATCCAGACCTCTAGAGGCGATATCAGTGGCTACCAGAACACGTACTTTGCAGGCTTTGAAATCCGCCAGAGCAAGCGTTCGCGCCGACTGGCTTTTGTTGCCGTGAATGGCAGCTGCCGTAATGCCGTTCTTTTCCAACTGTTTTGCCAGACGGTTAGCGCCGTGC
>JAAELZ010000524.1 GCA_024226105.1 Pseudomonadota bacterium
CCATATTTTAGTAATTATTTGGTATTGGTGTGGCGCAAAGGTAACGCATCAAATTTTCTATGTCAAACAGCAGATGCTAATGCTGCCAAGTAAAATCGAGCCGGTTTTGTCCCTAAACCTGCCTTCGACGCTTCTACGTTCTCCTCAAATCCAATACCTTAGAGCAGGTTGCGACTTACCACATCGCATCTGCGACAGGAACGATTTTCTGCGCTTTGTGCTCTATGATAGCATCCGTGTGTTAAAGACTTACCGAACATGACGGCAAGCTCTGCACCTTATTCTAAAACAAACTCATTGCCGCTGGTTATAACTGCCAAGTGAAAAACAAGTATTCTATTTTCAGCCTCGCGCGCAACGCGCTGTCCTATCACAGGAACTGGCAACAGGCCTGGCGCAGCCCGGAACCGAAGAAGCAATATGATGTCATCATCGTAGGTGGCGGCGGCCACGGCCTGGCAACCGCCTATTATCTCGCCAAAGAATGCGGCATCACAAACGTGGCTATTCTGGAGAAAGGCTGGATCGGCGGCGGCAATACCGGCCGCAATACCACTATTGTGCGTTCAAACTATCTGTGGGACGAATCGGCTGCCATTTACGACCATGCCATGGATTTGTGGAGTGGTTTAAGCCAGGAGTTGAACTACAACGTGATGTTTTCACCGCGCGGCCTGCTGCACCTGGCACATAGCGTCCACGATATGCAGGAAATCAGCCGGCGCGGTCACTCCAACCACCTGAATGGTATTGATGCTGAATTCCTGACGCCGGAACAGATACAAAAAATGCTGCCCTTTATCGAGCTCGATTGCCGCTATCCGGTGATGGGCGGCATTCTGCAAAAACGCGGCGGCACTGCACGCCATGATGCCGTAGCCTGGGGTTATGCCCGCGCCGCAGACGCGCTTGGTGTTGACATCATTCAGAACTGCGAAGTCACCGGCTTTGATATTCAGGACGGCGCGGTACGCGGGGTACAAACCTCTCGTGGGCAGATCAGCGCAAATAAGGTCGGTGTCGTGGCCGCGGGACACTGCAGCGTGCTGGCCGATCTGGCCGGTTTTCGGCTGCCGATTGAATCTTTTCCACTGCAGGCGATGGTTTCCGAACCGATCAAGCCCATCGTCAATTGCGTGGTGATGTCCAACGGGGTACACGCTTACATCAGCCAGTCCGATAAAGGCGAACTGGTCATCGGTGCAAGCTCCGATACCTATACTTCCTATACACAGACCGGCGGTTTTGACGTCATCGAAGAAACCATCGGCGCTATCGTTGAGCTCTACCCGCTGTTCTCGCGCATGAAGATGATGCGTCAATGGGGCGGTATTGTGGATGTGACGGTGGATCGTTCACCGATACTTTCCAAAACCCCGGTTGAAAACCTGTATTTCAACTGTGGCTGGGGTACCGGCGGCTTCAAAGCCACCCCCGGCTCGGGCCACGTATTCGCACACTCGATTGCCAACGGTCAGATGCATCCCATCGCCGCGCCCTTTTCGATTGATCGCTTTCACACCGGCGGCCTGATTGACGAAGGTGCAGCGGCGGCTGTAGCGCACTAGGGAGAGATAAAAATGTTCATCATTGAGTGCCCCTGGTGCGGAAAACGTGACCAGTCTGAATTTTCAGCTCACGGCGAAGCACATATCCAGCGCCCGCAAGACCCCTCCGTGCTGACGGATGAGCAGTGGGGAGATTATGTATTCTTTCGTGATAACCCCAAAGGCCTGCACTTTGAACGCTGGAATCACAGCCATGGCTGTCGGCGCTGGTTTAATATCGCCCGCAACACCGCCAGCAGTGAAATTTATCTAAGCTACAAACCCGGTGAAAAGAGGCCGCAGGTTGATATAACATGAGCCAGACACATCGCCTGAAAGAAGGGGGGGCGCCTGACCGCTCCCGACCCCTGCAATTTACATTTAACGGTAAAAGCTATACCGGTTACCGGGGCGATACCCTGGCCTCCGCTTTACTTGCAAACAATGTAACGCTCATTTCCCGCAGCTTTAAATATCACCGCCCGCGGGGTTTGCTTTCTGCCGGCTCGGAAGAGCCCAACGCATTGGTACAGCTTGAGCTTGGCGCGCATACCTTGCCGAACTGCCCGGCCACAACCGTAGAACTTTACGACGGCCTGGTCGCTAACAGCCAGAACTGCTGGCCTTCGGTTGAGCATGATATCGGTGTTATTAACAATACGTTTTCCCGCCTGTTCCCTGCCGGGTTTTATTACAAAACCTTTATGTGGCCTAAAGCGCTGTGGATGAAATACGAAGAGGTCATCCGGCATTCAGCGGGCCTGGGAAAATCACCTATGGAGGCCGATCCCAGCGCCTATGATCACCAGCATGTGTATTGTGATGTGCTCATTGTCGGTGGTGGCGCAGCTGGTTTGTCGGCGGCTCTGTCTGCGGCGCAAAGTGGTGCCGAAGTATTGCTGCTCGATGAGCAGGCAAGCTGGGGCGGGTCACTCGCCAGCGAAACCCAGAGCATAGATGATCAATCTGCAATGTCGTGGGTAGCACAAACCCTGGCCGTTTTGCGTGATCTTGACAATGTTCGTTTACTAGGCAGAACGACCGTCACGGGTTATTATCATCATAATTACCTGATCGCCAATCAGCGCATCAGCAATCACCTCGG
>JAAELZ010000525.1 GCA_024226105.1 Pseudomonadota bacterium
ACCCCGTCCTTTAACGAAATTTAATAGAGTTAGAATCATGGTAGTAATTAGACTTTCTCGTGGCGGTTCCAAGAAGCGTCCTTTTTATAGCATTACTGTAGCCGACCAACGTCGTTCACCGACGGGTCGTTTTATCGAACGCATTGGCTTTTACAATCCAAATGCACGCGGCAATGAAGAAAAACTGCGTGTTGATCTTGAGCGTGCTGCGCACTGGGTTGGCCAGGGTGCGCAACCCACCGATCGCGTAGTAAACCTGATCAAGCAGGCAGAAAAAGCAGCGACAGCTGCAGCTTAAGCCTGCCGGCGTTCGCCGTGCGCCTGAAAACGCAGGGCGAGTTGCATTTTCCCGGCTGTATTAAAATGGCTGATAAATCCGTTATACTGGGAAAAATAACAGGTGTACAGGGTGTTCGCGGCTGGTTAAGAGTTTTTTCACATACGCGACCACTGGAGAACATCTTCCAGTTTAAGCATTGGAAGTTGCGAGACGATTCGGGAGGTGTTATTTCACGAACCGTTGTCGAGCACAAACACCAGGGCAAGAAAATACTGGTGAAATTGCAGGGTGTAGATGAACGCACTGCTGCAGAAGGTCTGGTAGGTCTTGAGATTTTCATAAACGAAGATCAATTGCCCGCCCTGACTGATGAATATTATTGGCGTGAACTGATTGGTTTGACGGTTAAAGATATCCACGGTGTGGAACTGGGTGAAATTATTGATTTAATGGAAACCGGCTCAAACGACGTGTTGTTGTTAAAAGACAGTAACGGAAAGTCTTTAGCCATACCCTGGTTGCCCGAGGTGGTGATCAAGGTAGATATTGAACAATCATTTCTAATTGCCGACTGGGAACCACTGATATGACATTGCGCGTAAATGTCGTCTCAATATTTCCGGAAATGTTTGATGCGCTCAGGTTTGGCATGTCCGGCCGGGCGCTGGAACAAAAGGCGCTGGAACTGCTCATGACGAATCCTCGTGATTTCGCAAAGAACAGGTATCGCACCATCGACGATCGCCCCTATGGTGGTGGGCCGGGGATGGTTATGATGGCTGAACCGCTGAGCGCTGCAATTGATGCGGCAAGCGGAGAGTCAAGAGAAGGTACAAAAAAAGCTGGCCCGATAGTGTATTTAAGCCCGAAAGGGCGGCGTATGGAGCAGACAGACGTAGAGTCCTTTGCTGCTTTGCCCGAATTGACCTTAATCGCGGGGCGATACGAAGGCATTGATGAACGTGTTATACAGACACGCATAGATGACGAAGTATCAATAGGCGATTATGTGCTGGCGGGGGGTGAATTTGCGGCAATGGTGCTGATTGAGGCGGTTGCACGATTACTACCCGGCGTATTAGGAAACGAAGAATCTGCAGTGCAGGAATCGTTTACCTCTGGCATACTGGACTATCCGCATTATACGCGGCCGGAATGCTTTGAAAATTTGCGGGTACCTGAGGTGCTGCTAAGCGGTGATCATAAAAAGATCGCTAACTGGCGACAAAATCAGGCACTCAAGGTGACAAAAGAACGTCGCCCGGACTTGTTGGAGATTCGTTCATCAATAAAGCCCGGCGATAAGCATTAACAAAAGACTGACGTGGAGACACGAAAAATGACGAATATACTCGACGCCATTGCGGCAGAACATCTTAAAACCGACCTTCCTGAATTTAGCCCGGGTGATACCCTCAAGGTGAATGTAATGATCCGTGAAGGTGACCGCCAGCGTATCCAGGCTTTTGAAGGCGTGGTCATTGCGATCAAGAACCGCGGTATCAATTCATCTTTTACGGTGCGCAAAATGTCTTCAGGCGAAGGCGTAGAGCGGGTGTTTCAGACACATAGCCCATTGGTACATGAAATTGAAGTTAAGCGCCGCGGCTCAGTTCGTCGTGCCAAGCTTTATTATTTGCGTGAGCGCACAGGCCGTTCGGCACGTATTAAAGAGAAGCTGTAAGCCATTTATTCTGGTTCAAAATCCTTTTCACCGGGTCTGGGTGCGAGATATACAGCGAACCCGGCCCTACTTGTGCGTCTCCTTGCAAGTACATAGACTTGCATGCAAAGGAGCAGCCCAATTGTGGCTGTCATTGCGAGGTGCGACGCGGCAATCTAAATGTTTCAATGCCATTTAACTGACAAGATGTTTCGAGCATTTAGATTGCCACGCTTCCTCCCTTTTATCGTGGCAAGCCTGCTTGTTACAGGCCTTACATACGCACAAACATCTTCCACAACAAACCGTTCAGCAGCCAGCGGTTCCGCGATATCTTCTGTTGACAGTCAGAATCTGGCGGTTGCACGCAGTTTAGTCAAAACCGGCGCACTGAATCTTGCGCTGGATTACCTGCAGCGCCACCCGCCTTCAGTTGCTTCATCAGAGGTCTGGGAAGCCTGGGCTGAACAGAAATGGAGCATACTGGTTCTATTAGAAGACTGGTATGCGCTTAAGCAGGATGCACACGGCTTGCCGGCCAGTTTTGGTTCTGCGAAATTTTTCGCCATTCCTTACGAAGCACGTGCCATGATTGCACTCGGCGAACTCGCCGCCGCACGCCAGTTACTTCAACCCGTGTTGCTGGTTAAGGATATACCCCTGCGTATTCAAAAAGCGATTCGAGAGCAGCTAATCTCCCTGTATCAGGCGCAGGGAGACTATAGCAATGCCAAAATTGAAGCCATACGCTTCCACGATGAATTTAAACCGCAGACCGCGCAATGGTTTATCCAGCGGGCCGTGATTGAGTACCAGGCAGGCGATGCTGCAGGCGCAAGCCAGTTACTTGCGCCTATTGCGTCAATCGAAGCAAAGTTATTGCAGGCTTTCTTTCGCTTGCGCGCTGGCGAAATAGAGGCTGCGGCAGCACAGTTACTGATTCATCGACAATTAGGGCGCAAACGCATCACGGATGCCGAAAAGAAACTTGCCTATGCACTCAAGGCCAGTATCGCGACAGCCGGTGAAGAAGCCACACAGATAAACCGAATCAACGCTTTAGAACAATATCTGGTTATTGAGCAGGTCGATCAGCATCCTGATGTTGTCTCTTTTTCCGCCGAAGACCTGGAAACAGCCTATATAAGGCTGTCTGATTTGCTGATTAATACCGCGCTGATGAACCCGGGCCGTTCCAGTCTCAAATACACGCTCGCTCAACAGG
>JAAELZ010000526.1 GCA_024226105.1 Pseudomonadota bacterium
ACTGAAAGCAGTACCGATTCGAGAATCGAACAAACGAATGATATCCCTATCGCCAGGGAGAAATACAGGATTAAGAGTGTCATTAATTAGTGAATCGGGCCACGGGGTAGAGCATACCAATAACTGACTGCTTTTGCTCTGTAAAGTTTAGTCAGACAAATGCGGCCCGTCGGCGAGTTTTCAAGCGCGATAACAGGCTTATCCCACGAATGCCCAGAAATACTTCCAGCGCAAGCCATAAACCGTGGTTGCCCCATATCGGCATAAAAATCCACCACGCCAGCAAGTACACCAACAAAGACAGCAGCATCATATTGCGCATGTCCACCGACCAGGTCGCACCGATAAAAACGCCGTCCATCTGAAAAGCCAGCACCCCAAACAGACTGCTGAGTGCTGCCCATACAAGGTAACTTCGGGCCTCGGCTCGCACCAGTAGATTGGTGGTGAGAAAGTCGATCAACAGCGGCCCGAACAGCATCAATACCAGGAACAGGAGTACAGACAACAGTGTGCTCCAGAACAAAGAGATTCGTACCGCCGCATCAAACGCCGGGCGGTGACGCGCTCCAATGGCCCTGCCAACCAGTTGCTCAGTGGCATTCGCAAAACCATCCAGCATAAAAGCAGCCAATAAGAAGAAATTGATAAGCACCGCATTGGCAGCTAACGTAGTCTCTCCCATTCGACTGCCTTGCGCGGTAAAAAAACTAAAGGCAAACAACACGATAAGAGAACGGATCATGATGTCTGAATTTAGAGATAGCGTACGTTTTAATTTGGCCCTGTCGAGCAGAACCCGCCAGCCTTGCCAGCCTAAACCGGAATAGCGATACGCAAAATACAGGCCGAGTAGACCAGCAAGGGCTTCGCTGATGAACGTCGCCCAGGCAACACCCGAAATCCCTCCGCCCTGGATCAAACCAAGATAGACTGACAACACAATATTGCAGCCGCTGCTAAAGACCTGTAATACCAGGCCCGCCCGGACCTGAGCTAAACCCAGCAACCAGCCCAGAATGGAATAGTTGAACAGGGTAAACGGCGCCGCCAGAATACGAATGGAAAAGTATAATACGACTGCGCTGGCTACCGCCTCAGTCGGCTTCATCAATCTAAGGCCCAGGGACAGTATAGGGCCGGAAAAGGCAATAAGCATGAGACCGATTAATAACGACAACAGCATCGCCCTGTGTAGCACACGGCTTTGCTCTTTACTATCGCACGCGCCCAGCGCCTGTGCGGTCAAGCCTACCGTGCCGGAACGCAGAAAATTCAAGCCGGTAAAAATTAAATCAATAATCACCGCGCCAATAGCCAGGCCGCCCAGCAGGGCCGCGTCACCCAGTTGCCCGATTACCGCGGTATCGGTGATCCCCATAAAAGGCACCGTAATAGACGCCAGCATGATTGGCCAGACAAGTGCAAACACGCTACGACGCGTGACTTTGAATGCGCGGGGGTTTTCAGGAAGGCTCATCAGAATGAAACGTAAAATACCTGGCCGGGCCAATCAGAAGGATCAACCCAAAAACACCTAGCCCACGTTGATGGTGACCTCTTGCTCACCTTCCATCAGTTTTATCGCCTCTTCCAGGTCTATCTGGTCCGGATTCTCTACGCTTTGCTCCCTTAGCATCTTATTAAGCTCCTGTTGCTCATATAGCGTGCTCTCACCTTCAGCAGTTTGGGAATAGGCTGCCCAGGGAACAAATTTGGTTAGCGGAAATACCTGGTTTCGCCGAGGGGAGATATCAATATGGATGCCGGAGAGAAACAGGAGGTTTCGGCCCTGGTAGTTAGGCTCACGTAAAATGCTGCGATAGGCACGATCAAACTCCATCTGAGTATTG
>JAAELZ010000527.1 GCA_024226105.1 Pseudomonadota bacterium
CAGACGTGCAATATCTACGATCTGCTGGTCAAGAAGGCCTAAAGGCAGCGTAGCTGTCGTTTGGGGCCATTTAGCAAAAAGTCACCCTGTTTACAGGGGAACTCAGCATTAATTCCTACACAAACCGGACGGCGTCCACACTACATTTTCCAGGAGGTGACAGACCCAATGCTACTCGTAGATATTGAAAAACAGGTGAAACCATTGTCAGAAGCCGATAAAGAACAGCTTATGTGGGATATTTGGCGTATGTTGTCCGAATCTGCCGAGCCCGACGCCGGCAAAGGCGCTGAACGATATTTTCAAGGGCAACCCATAGAAATACACCACCCCATTGACGCACCGGAGACGGCCAACGCTCTTGAGGCGCTGCTGTGAGTTTCCGGCGTTTTGAGTATAGGGGCAAGCTACTGCCGTACATTCCTGTGACGCTCTCCCATGCCGAACACACACGCCAAGGCGACGCGCTTATTGATTCCGGGGCGACTCATAGCCTCATGCCGTATCAAGTGGGGTTGGATTTGGGGCTGTTGTGGGAAGAGCAACGTTTGAGCTTGCCGGAGGAAGAAGCATTCAGAGGAATTCCGGCTGTCGGCATTCGGGTCTTCGGCAGGGTGACACCATTCCCGCCGATCCCGCTTGTGTTCGCGTGGTGGAAATCAGACGACAGCCCGCTGATATTGGGGCATATCAATTTTTTTCAGGCGTTTGACGTGCATTTTTATGATGCGGAAGGATTCTTTGAACTCGCGCCGTCCCGCAATATGTTGCGATGAATTGGATCAGGACCAATTTTTAACGGATTATAAGAACAATTTGAGCGACAAGAAATATTTTCTTGACACATTATGTTACAATATGGGAGAATTTAATTATGAAACAAGGGGACGAGAGAATGATGACTGTGCAAGATCTAATGGATTTTCTGCAGGTGTCACGTTCCAGCGTGTACAGACTTATTGAAAGAAAAGTTTTCCCCGTATACAAAATAGAGGGAATTACACGTTTTAAGCGTGACGATATTCTAAAGTATATCGAAAGCAAGAAGACAAATTAAACAAAGGACAGGAGCAAAAAAGAACGCCAGGGATGGCCGATCCCGCAAAGAATACGAGCCAAACCCTGACGCCTGAACACTTTCCCGAAGGAAAGGCCATTTTCTTTATACTCTCCTGACAAGGATTATGTCAAGAAAATCCTTTTCACATGCCCGGAAACCGCGTCAGCAACGCAAAAAATTGGGCATCATTGCCAAATTCAAACATTTCATTCTCCTGACGAGCGCCGGCGTGTTCGCCATCGCCGCGACAGTGACCTACACGACCACCCGACCATTCTTTGATTCTGGCCCCGGAGGAGCATTGGCGTGGTCCACCGGGGCCGCTGCCGGCCCACTGGCTGATCTGGTGCCGTGGTACGTGTGGGGCGGTAGTGGCCTGATCCTGATCTATTTCACGTACAAACACAAAATCGCAATGGCGCTGATTTTAGGCGCTGCGGCAGGGATGTGGGGAGGGATGGCACTATGATGGCGATCTTCATTCATATCACCTGGTGGGCGGTTCTGATATTGGCGTTCGCAGCGAGCTGGTTCATCGACATCCCCTCGAACGTGGGGGATTTTTTCAGGTCAGGTAAACCCGCTGCGACTTCCACGTATAGCACGTGGGGCTCTGTGCGATTATCAGAGAACACGGCCCAATTAGCCCGGATTGACACCATGCACCAACGCGAAATCGAATTGGAAACCCTGAAAGAGAATCATGTTCATGAGCACGCAAAATACCAACTGGAAACCGAGCGGCAACAAGCAGAGTGGGCCTTTCGCTTAGAGCAGGATC
>JAAELZ010000528.1 GCA_024226105.1 Pseudomonadota bacterium
CCGCTCAAACAGCAAATTAAACCGGGCTGGATCGACCTCGGTAATGCCCAGGCAATAACACACGGCGGAATTGGCAGCAGAGCCCCTGCCCTGACACAAAATATGCTGACTACGCGCAAAGCGCACAATATCGTAGACCGTCAGAAAATACGGCTCATAATGGAGTTCTGAAATAAGTTTCAACTCAGCCTCGATTTGTGCCCGTACGGCCTCATCCAGGCCCTGTGGCCAGCGTTTACGCGCCCCCTTATAGCTCAGATGCCTGAGCCAGTCGGCCAGACTATAACCTTCAGGCACCAGATGATCCGGGTATTCATAGCGCAGTTCCTCCATCGAAAAAGCGCATCGTGCAGCAATATCGACACTCTGCATGATGAGTTCGGGCGGGTAAAGGCGCTGTATGTGCGCCCTTGGCCTCAGGTGCTGCTCGGCATTCGCAGGCAGCTTAAAGCCTAATTCAGCCAGCGGTGTATTGAGATGAATAGCGGTTAACACATCCCGCAAAGAACGCCGGCAAGGGTGGTGCAAGCTTACTGCACCACAGGCAGTTTGCGGCAGGCCGCATTGCCGGGAAAGAGCGCTTGCGTATGATAATAATTGGCTGTCACAACCATTACGCCCCAGGTTAACAGCGATCCAGGCAGCCTGCGGAAAAACCCGGGCGATCCAGCGCCCCTGCTCTACCGGGCTGTCTACCCGAACTCGCCATAATGCCAGGCAACCCGCCGGGAAATATTGCTCAATATCATCACGACTTAAACAGTACGTTCCTTTTGGTGCCCGCCTGCGTGCGCGCGTGATCAGGTGTGATAAATACCCATAACTTTTCCGGCAGCTTGCCAGCAAAACCAGATGCAAGCCATCTTCAAGTTTGAATTCACTGCCGATAATCAGTTTTATAGCGTATTTTTGTGCCTCAACATGTGCCCTGACCAGCCCCGACAGGCTGCATTCATCCGTGATTGCGATTGCAGCATAACCCAGTTCGTGTGCTCGTCGAACCAGTTCCTCCGGGTGTGATGCCCCGCGCAAAAAGGTGAAATTGCTGATCGTATGCAGTTCAGCATAGGCAGGTAAATCAGGCAAACAATCCATGCAAATACCACTGCTCGTTTGTTGCCTGTAAATCACGAAATAACCAGCAGCGCCGACCCGAGGGCGCGATGCCCTGGCGGTATTCCCGGCGTTGATCCTGATCTTCCCACCAGCCTGATTCGAGGCGTTCTGCATCACTAACCAGCTTAAAGCGCCGGCCCGGACATTTCCCTGGTTGTCTGAATAACCATGTGGGGCGTTCAGGATGCTGCGGAACGGGTTGTTTTTCGGGAAAACTCCCTTGAGCAGAACGCTTTTGCCAGGCTCTTTCCGGGCGAAAATCAGCCACCATTTTCAAGCGGTATACACGTTTATGACCAAGCCGCGCAAACAGTAAACCCAGTAAAACGGGCCAGCTGTCTGTTATCCGGGGCACTTTTTTAAATAAATCGTATGTACTGTCAGTACGGGGCCTGAATTGATCGATTCGCAGCTCAATGCCGCTTAAGGGATTTTCAAATTGCAGGTTTTGTAACTGTTCTTCCAGTTGGGGCAGAAAATGCTCGGGGCTGTCGCCGCCCTGTTGTGCGTGCACATTAAGCGCCATCCAGCGCTGTGTTGTGCCATGTGGCTGCGAATAGACAAAACGAAAGCTGATTTTTTCGCTAAACGAGGCCCGTATCTGAAGGAATAAACGAGCCTGTTGTAATAATCGTTCAGCAGCATGTAGCAGATAGTGTTTGTCCCCCGTCTCCTCGTCAAAGTCATAGCCTGTTTTAAAACAGGCGGGCGTTGCAAAGAAGTGGCGTGGTGCATAACGCTGGCTGCTCAAACGATCCAGGTAGTGTAATAAATCAGGGCCGAAGCGGCGCGCCAGATCCGGTTGTGGCAAGCGCCATAAATCCCGCAGGCTATGCAGACCACAGCGTGCCAGTTTTTGTGCGAGTTTGTGC
>JAAELZ010000529.1 GCA_024226105.1 Pseudomonadota bacterium
CGCCTGCCGGGCCAACATAGTGGTGATGGCTTTTTCTACGCCCTGCTAACAAAGGATAAAAAATAACGTGATGGTGATTTTCAATTCTCTCAGGCCTTTACTAAAACAAATAACGGTGTGTGTTCTGCTGCTGAGCTTTGCACCGGTTACTGCCAACGCGCGTGATTTCGTCATCGAAACGGCACAGGCCTCCTTCAGTCAAAGCGCCTTATCGGTCACCGCCAAATTTGATCTACAGATAAGTGATGCCGTTAGTGACGCCCTGCACAACGGGGTCAGCATACAGTTGCTCACTACCCTCGATTTATTTGCCCAACGCCCTTACATTTGGGATCCACGCATCGCACAATGGGCATTTACCCAGCAAATACGTTACCACGCCCTGACCGGTCGATACGTATTAACAAGCCCTCAACAAAAGGGAAGCCGCTCCTTTTCTTCGTTAAGCGACCTGCTCAACAATATCGAGAGCTTCAGTTTTCAGTCTGATATTTCGAGCGATACCCTGCCTGAAAGCAAGCATGGCTACAAATTGCAGTTGCGCATCGTGCTCGACAAAACCATCCTGCCGGCCCCTCTGCGAGTGATGACCTATATTTCACCTGCATGGAGATTGAGCAGTGATATTCATGAATGGTTTGTCCCGGGCGATTCCTGAGAGGCACGCATGAAGCTGCTTTTAATTCAGTTTTCGTACTCTAGGAGCCTGTCGGACTTAACATGTTTCGTTCAAAATCCACGAATATCGATAAACTGTGCTTATCATGATCGTCAAATGGAGCGACCATTATCCTCTCATGATAAACTCATTTTATTCGATCTCATGAATTTTGCTCCAA
>JAAELZ010000530.1 GCA_024226105.1 Pseudomonadota bacterium
CATCGGTTGCTCTTTTTCAAGTAACGTTAGCGCCTCTTCGGCGGATTCCGCCTGAACAGGACGCCACAGGCGGTCTTCGAAGCAGTCGGTAAAGCTTTGGCGAATCGCCTGTTCATCGTCGAGGATCAAGATGGTCTTCATAGCTGAGTTCCTTTACCTTCCAGCGGCAGGCGAATGATAGCCCGAGTCCCCCGGTCGGGTTTTGATTCTACGCTTATTTCTCCCCCGTGATTTTCGGTAATGATAAAATAGGACACACTCAGCCCCAGACCCGTACCCACACCCGCCGGTTTGGTGGTAAAAAAGGGTTCAAAGACCCGCTTGCGTGTCTCTTCATCCATGCCGGGGCCATTGTCCTCTATCTCAATACGTACCATGCCATGCTTCGGTTCGTGGCGCGTGCGCAAGGTAAGCGTCGGTTTTGCTACTTTCGCTTCCTGCATGGCCTGCGCGCCGTTCCGCAGTATGTTCAGCAATACCTGCTGGATCTTGGCCTCCTCACAGGGGACTGAAGGTATGAATTCGGCATAATCTTTAGCAATTTTGATGGTCTTGAAGTCATACTGCTTCTTCAGATCATAATCGGTAGTAGCCAGTTTCAGGGTCTTATCCAGCAATTCGGCCAGATCAGGAGATGAAACCGCCGCATCGCCCTTGCGGGCAAAACTGAGCATATTGTCCACAATTCTCGCCACACGCCGGCCCGATTCGTTGATAGCCGCCGCCATGCGCAGGACACCCCGTTCCTCCATATAGGCGTTAATCGCCTCCACACTGATGCCGGCTGCTTTTGCTGCTCGCTGGTTGGCCAATATATTCTC
>JAAELZ010000531.1 GCA_024226105.1 Pseudomonadota bacterium
TTTGATGTATCGGCACCGCGCGCGACCCGGTTACCGGGTCAGGAATCTGTCCCGCATGCAGGCATTGTGTTTCAATGCCAAATTCCCTGTCTGCCTGAGGAGGCTGTACGGGAATAGAAGACGTCTCGGGGGAAGACTGCTTTGAGTCAGTTTTTTTCATTATTTGAGGAGAATCGTTATTCTATTCGACGAGAATAATTGAGAAGTCAGGCCAAATCCAGTTTTTCCACGGCAGGTTCTGCATTGCCGCGCAGCCTCCTTCATTACCTGTTTATTATTAACGGACGTTTCGCTGAAATAATACCGGTATTGACCCCGATAGTATTCAGACCGCCAAACAACCGTGCATATTCAATTTTGATGCAGCGGTCCATCACCACTTCAAGGCCGGCATTCTCCGCCTGGTTAGCGGCCTCCTGATTAATGATACCCAACTGCATCCATAAAACCTTTGCGCCTATTTCAATGGCATCGTCTACAAACAGGGGAACCCGTTCTGCTCTTTGAAACAGGTCGACGATATCCACCGGGCCTGGAATTGATTTCAAATCCGGATAGCATTTTTGCCCCAGAATATTGTCGTATTTAGGGTTGACCGGAATCACTTTGAACCCGTGGTCAAGCATGTACTTGGCAGCAAAACTACTGGGCCTCGACCAGTCGGCGGAAAGGCCTACGACAGCGACACGTTTATAGTCGTTCAGTATTCGGCGCAAAGTGTTGATATCGGTCATGACAAAGCTTTTGCCTGTTGGCGGAGTACGAATTTTTGAATTTTCCCGGTTGAAGTTTTAGGCAGCGGGCCAAAAACCACCTTGCGTGGCGATTTAAAATGCGCCATTGTTTCACGGCAAAAATCAATGATGTCCTGCTCACTTATATCCGGCATATTTTCACGCAGGTCAACAAAGGCACAGGGGGTTTCGCCCCATTTTTCATCGGGCATTGCCGCCACCGCAGCTTCGAGAACGGCAGGGTGCCGATACAGCGTTTTTTCGATTTCGATGCTGGAGATATTCTCCCCGCCGGAAATGATTATGTCTTTTGAGCGGTCGCGAATTTCAATATAGCCGTCTTCATGACAAACCGCTAAATCACCACTGTGAAACCATCCCCCCTCAAATGCCTCGGCACTGGCCTGTGGGTTTTTTAAGTAACCCTTCATCACAATATTACCGCGAAACATGATTTCACCAACCGTTTCACCGTCGTGAGGTACGGGCTCCAGCGTTTCCGGGTCGGCTACGACGAGTTTCTCGAGCATGGGATAACGGACGCCCTGTCTGGATTTCATTTCCGCCTGCTCTGTTATTGAAAGCTGGTCCCATTCCTCATGCCAGGCGCAGACCACAGCCGGGCCATAAACCTCGGTCAGTCCGTAGGCATGCGTCACGTCAAACTTCAATTTTGCCATTGCTTCGAGTACCGCAGGTGGTGGTGCAGAAGCGGCCGTCATAATATTTACCTTATGTTCAATACCCGTTTTCAGTTCTTCATCGGCATTTGCCATGAGGTTGAGCACAATGGGAGCCCCGCAAAGATGAGTCACCTTGTGTTTTTTTATCAGCTTGAATATGTCGTCTGCGCGAACGGCCCGCAGACAAATACTGGTGCCGTTTAATGCTGCGATCGTCCATGGAAAGCACCAGCCATTGCAATGAAACAGGGGCAGAGTCCACAGATAGACCGGGTGTGCGCTCATATTCCAGGCCAGCACATTGGATGTTGCGTTTAAAAAGGCGCCTCGGTGATGGGTGACCACACCTTTGGGCTGGCCGGTGGTGCCTGAGGTGTATCCGAGCGCAATCGCCTGCCATTCGTCTTCGGGTAAAAGCCAGTCGTAGTCGGCCTCTCCCTGTTGCACAAAGGCTTCGTATTCATAGTCGCCGATCAGTGTGCCGCCCTCAAAGGCAGGATCATCAACATCGATTACCAGGGGTTCAAAATCAAGTTGTTCCAGGGCCGCCTTAACCGTTTGAGAATACTCCCGATCTACCATCAACACCTTTGCCTCGCTATGTTCCAGCATGTAGGTGATGGCATTCGCATCAAGGCGTGTGTTGAGTGCATTAATGACGGCCCCGGCCATGGGTATTGCAAAATGCATTTCGAGCATGGCAGGAATATTAGGCAGCATAACGGCAACGGTATCATCCTGCTCTACACCGTGTTTGCGCAACGCCGACGCGAGGCGGCGGCAACGGCTATAGGTGTCAGCCCAGTTTTGCTGTTGATCGTTGTATACCATTGCAATGCGTTCGGGATAAACCGAGGCCGCACGCTCGATAAAGGTCAATGGTGATAAAGCGCTATGGTTGGCTGTGTTTTTATCCAGCCCGGTCGAATACTGACTTTCGGGGTTCATTCTATCTATCGGTGTTTCCACTCGGGCTTGCGCTTCTGGATAAAGGCGTCGATACCTTCACGCGCATCTTCCGAATCCATATTGCAGGCCATGCGTTCACCGGCGTAGGCATAGGCATCTGACAGGTCCATCGTTAACTGTTTGTAAAAAACCTGCTTACCCAGTTTGATTGCATGTGCAGATTTTGCGGCAATAATTTTTGCCAGTTCCAGTGTTTTTTCCTGCAGTTCTTCCGCGGAGACCACTTCGTTGACCAGAGCAAATTGTTGCGCTTTGTCAGCTGATATGAACTCACCGGTCAATAGCATTTGCATCGCCTGCTTGCGCGGTACATTACGGCTTAATGGGACCGCTGGTGTGGAGCAAAATAAGCCGGCATTGATGCCGGATACCGCAAAACGGGATGTGTCACTTACCACGGCCAGGTCACAATTGGCCACCAGCTGGCAGCCCGCTGCCGTGGCGATACCGTCTACCTGCGCTATGACCGGCTGAGACAGGCTGTTGATTCTTAACATCAGCTGTGCGCATTGCTCAAATAAGGCGAGGTGAAAATCACGCTCCTCACTTGAGCGCATTTCTTTTAAGTCGTGGCCGGCGCAAAATGCCTTGCCGTTTGCCGCAATAATTACCACGCGAACCGAAGAATCTGTATCGATGTCGTCCAGCGTGCTTTTTAACTCAAAAAGCATCTCGCTGGATAAGGCATTGTATTGCAGCGGGCGATTCAAGGTGAGGGTAGAAATGCCATCTACATCATTTCTCAATAAAATGGCCTGATTTTCAATGTTTTCCGGTATTTTGCCCATGTTTCTATCCGCTAATTGTTTGCACCCATGTTATCAATAAATGCGGCTTGATAATTCAGGTATTTTCGAAAAATAACTGACAGCCCGGTAATGACCCGATTTGGTCATTGCGGACGCAACGCGACAATCTAAATGTGTCTAATGCCTCATAGTCTCTGACAACCTGGTTGCTACAGAAGTGGCCTAAAGGAAACCTTTATCCGTCGCCCGGTTCCTCAGTCTCCTGAGACTCTTCCGCTTCCAGTGCCACTGCTTCCATCGCTATACCTGTTGAGCGTGGCGGTACGGCCTGATAATGGGTCTGATCTTCATGGGCTACCGCAACGCGTCGGGTCATGAAAAAGGCGACCCCCACTGCGATGACAAAATGAGTTAAGCCAAGGTGGATGAGGTAACCCGGAGAGCCCATGGTGTTGAGCAGATACCCCGCCATAATCGGGCCCAGTAGAGAACCGATGCCCAGTATCAGCACAATGGTGCTGCTGGCCCCGGTCATTTGTTCGGGATCGAGTCGGTCATTGGTGTGCGCAACAGCGATTGAATACATCGGCAGAGAAACACCGCCCAGGCAGGCAAAGGCGACATAAAAAGAAGTTTGCGTCGCATCAAGCTGTAATAGCCAGATGCACAATAGCGCCGCAATCAGCCCCGACCCCAACAAAATGATGCGTCGGTCAACCTGATCGGACAGCCACCCCAGCGGCCATTGAGCGAGCGCACCCAGGGCGATAAAAGAACTCATGAAAAGCACGGTACTGGATACCGTTAAACCCGCTTTAACTGCGAATACCGCACCCATGGCAAACATGGCTCCGTGAGCGATGGCGGACACGAAAATGGTAAATACGCCGGCCGGGGAGATCGTCAATAATTTGAGAGTACTGATGCGCCCATGGGTTTCAAATTCAGGTGTTTCGGTGCGTTTGACCAGTACGGGTACCAGCGCCAGGGAAAGCAGGATCGATGACAGTACAAACAGGCTGAAGCCGGAGGGGTGCGCGATTTTAAGCAGCCATTGTCCGCCGGCAAGTCCGGCAAATGAAATCAGCATATAAAAGGACAGCATTTGCCCGCGACTCTTGTTATCCGATGCGGCATTTAGCCAGCTTTCGACGATGACGTAGGTTCCCGCAAAGCAAAAGCCGGTTAGCAGACGCATTGCAAACCAGGTACCGGGGTTGATGAACAGGACTTGGATCAGCACAGCGGTGGAGGCCAGAGAAGCCAGTGCCGCAAACACACGGATATGACCCACGCCACTCACCAGTACCGGGGTGTATAGCGAGCCAGCGAGAAAACCGGCATAATAACCCGTCATTATCCAGCCTGTGGTGCTGGGAGGGAAACCCTCATAAGTCGCGCGCCAGCTTACCAGTGTTCCCTGCAGGCCGTTACCCAGCATCAAAAAGGCCATGCCGAGAAACAAGGGCCAGGTATTTTTCAATACAGAGGTAATCATGTTGGAACGAAAAGAGGGGTTAACGGACCACGTTTGCAATCACGTTCATGCAATCGCCCATTTTGATCAGTGAAGGCACGTGCCGGGCAATCACAAGGCCATCGCGCGGTGCAAAATACTCATAAGGTACCATGGCGGTTCGTTCCGTGATATGCACACGAGCCATTAGCTCGCCTTTTTTGACCGTCATGCCCAGATCAATGCAGGGCTCGACTAGTCCGTTATGCTCAGAAATCAAAAAGCAACTGGCATCGGGCATATGCAGAAAGTCTGATCCTTCGGGTGAGGGCTCGATTTCCCCATCGAGGATGCCGGCATGTCTGAGGAAGTTGTCGACCCCGCGTTTTGCAACCGAAATCGTTTTCAGACGTGTCGTGCCGCCACCGCCAAGTTCGGTAGAAACGAATATTTTGCCCATCTTTTCGGCTTGCGTGTCATACATGCCGCCGGCATCAAGTTCCAGCATCTTTAACAAAAAAGGGGCGCTAAAGGCGCGCATCGCGGCTTCACATTTCGCTTCCTGTGTTTTGTCTTCAAGCTGGTGGCAGGCGGAAAAGGGCACAAACTCAAGCGTCTTACCGCCGGAATGGATATCCAGTACATACTCTGCCAGTGGCAGCAGCGTGCGGCTGAAATAGTCGGCGATAATCTCGGTGATACTGCCGTCCGGTCGCCCGGGAAATGCCCGGTTCAAATTGATCCCATCAATCGGTGAAACCCGGTGTGCAACTTGAAATGCGGGGTAATTCATTGCGGGAATAATAATAATTCGGCCTTGAATATTTTGAATATCTGCCTGCCGGGCAAAATTGAGCAGTGCGATCGGGCCTTCGTATTCATCGCCATGGTTTCCTCCACTCAGAAGTGCGGTCGGGCCTTCACCATTTTTCATTACGGTGACAGGAATCATCACCGCACCCCAGGCAGAGTCATTGCGCGAGTGAGGCAGACGCAGGAAACCATGCTGGATGCCCTGTTTGTTAAAGTCCAGGCTGCAGGAAATCGGGTTTTCTTTCATGGTTAGACTATTTAATCAGTAGTTGGCGAGGTACATTAGACAGGCATTGGCCCCCCGTGTCGGTGACGGTAATACTTTCGGTGGTCTCGAAACCCCAGGTTTCAAACCAGATTGCAGGCATAAAGTGAAAACACATGCCGCTTTCAAGGACCGTGGTATCGCTTTTGCGCAGGCTCATAGTGCGCTCACCCCAGTCGGGCGGGTAGGAGAGACCGATAGGGTAGCCACAGCGATTGCTTTTTTCATAACCCAGTTTCTTCAAAGCGTTGAAAAAGGTATCGGCTACTTCTCCGCAGGTGTTCCCCGGTTTAAATACCTCAAGGGTGGTTTCAATACACTCGTTAATCACTTTCTCGATGTCGCGGTATTTCTGAGGCGGTTTACCAAAATACAGTGTACGTGAACAGGGGCAATGATAACGTGCATGAACGCCCGCAAGCTCCAGAAACATGCCTGAATCGGACTCCAGCACGCTGCCATCCCAGGTCATGTGGCAGGCTGCAGCCTCGTCACCCACACCAATTAAAGGTACGATAGCAGAATAATCCCCGTAGTGTTCGGGGGTGCCGCTGGCCTGGGCATGCAAAATTTCAGCGACCAGTTGATTCTTGCGCATGCCGGGCTGCGCAACTTCCAGAATATGTTGGTATACACGGTTGATCACTTTACCCGCGGCTCGCATATAAGAGAGTTCATGCGCTGATTTGACCGCGCGCTGCCAGTTCACCAATGCAGTGGCGTCGACAAAATTTGCGTGTGGAAGTTGCGCATACAGAGATTCTGCGGCGCGTGCCGAAAAATAGTAATTGTCTTTTTCAAGGCCGATTAAGGCGCTTTGCATGCCTCGATCTTCAAGCACACCGGCAAGGTTTTCCATGGGGTGGTACTCGCTTGATTGCACGTAGTGATCCGGATAGCTAACAATATCGCTGTCGGGCAAGTCGGTTGTGAGTTCGGCACCTTTGGCATCAATACCACGGCCAAACCAGAACAGGCCTCCATCGCTGCTGATCACTACGCACTGGTGAACATAAAATGACCAGCCATCGTAACCCGTTAGCCAGCACATATTCGAGGGGTCGGAAACAATTAGTATGTCGATATCCCGTGTGCGCATCTCAGCTCGGGTTTTTTCCTGTCGGGCCTGGTATTCTGTAGCAGAAAATCGTCTTCTGGATTCCTTCATTTTCGCTCTTTTAGTAAGGGGTCAGGGTAATTTGCGATTGTCCGGCAAATATAAGCTTCAGTTCAAGCTAAATTTTGCATTGGTCAGGCAGATTGGAGCGACTGTAAATCCAGTAATGTACAAACAAAGCAGGATATGCTTGTGACTGGTCTACGCGGTGAAGGGCTTTTACGCGAGACAGAAATTAGTGAGAGTAAAGCACAGGGAGAATTATGTGCTCCACCTGTCAACGCAGATCCGCAGTCGAATACCGCACTACTCAATCGCCGTTTTTACCACTAGATTGAAGTGTTTTAAGCAACAGTACACCTTTTTTGCGTTGCGTGTGTGCGAGCGTTCTTTTCTGGTTCAGTTTTTCTATTTGCTCAGGATCGGTTTCAGTTTTGAGGCGTTCGCAAAGCTCGTCTTCATATTTGCGCAATTTTTTGAGTACATTCTTCAGGTATTTCTTTTTTTCCTTGCGTTTGCGTTGATCAGAATCGAGGAATTCATTTGCCTGAGAGATTAGCTTTTTCAATTTCATGGGTTGTTCTCCGGAGTTTGTTCAGAAAGGGCTTCGCCAATTTCATGGTCTTCAAGTGAAAGGCTGCGTTCCGCGCTTCGAGTGCTGCTATCGCCTGTGGAAAATAGCAAACCACCCATCTCAATCAGCTTGTTCGCAGCATCCCGGGCATAGTTGGTATCGTTCATAAGTGAGGTGGCCATTTTGGCGGTTATATGATGGTGGCGAATTAAGCGGTCCACGGTCGTGTTGAGTTGATGGTGGCTTTCTGCAATGTCCATTTTAAGGGAATCGAGTGACAGTAGTAGCGCAGAATCATCGCCGTGTTCACGGACCATGGCCAGTGTGTGCAGCACCGAAACCAGTTGCATACGAATGGTTTCGTATTCTTTGCGGATGGCAGGGTTGGGCGAGATCAGATAGCGGTTAAGATTTCTTTCGAGATGTGAGATGCTTTTGATTGCTTCGACGATGTCCTGCCCGGCGGCTCTCAATGCAAACAGTTCTTCATTTTGATCCGGTGTCAGGCTGGTTTGAGCCCGGCTGACGTAATCGATGATTTCGCTGTATAAGTCTTTAACATTTTCACTGTATAACTCACGCATATCAATGGCGGGTGGAAGCGGTGCTGCCTTGATGGCTGACAGGTCGATATCATCCTCTGTGAGGCTCGCCGGTTTCAGGCGCATTCCGGTGGCGATGATTTCAAAGGCATTGTCGTACAGGTGCAGTGTTTCCTTGCGTACAGCTTCAATCGCCGTTTCAGCGAATTCGATCGAGGCACCATGCAGATATCGGGCCTGCGCTCTGCTGCGTATTTTGGGTTGTATAACTCTTTCCAGGAAACCAACCATAGGGTTGATGAACGGGGTCATGACGATCACGCCAACGGCGTTAAAAATGGTATGAAATACCGCCAGTTTCAGCGCGTAGTTATCCGCTTCGATACCCAGCCACTCGCTGACAATATCCACGATATGTGTCAATTGATAGATCAATGCAATGGCGATCGCTGCGGTGGTCAGGTTAAAAATAAGATGCGCCCCCGCCAGGCGTCTGCCTTCAACATTCGAGCTCAAAGCCCCAATGATAGCGGTTACGGTGGTGCCGATATTAGCGCCGATTGCCAGGGCCAGGCCATTTTCATAGGTTATTTGCCCGGCAGCCAGAGCGGTGATGATCAGCACCAGTGTAGCATGGCTGGACTGCATGATAACGGTTGCGGCAAGGCCCAGCAGGGCAAACAAAAACACGCCGGGATAACCGGTTATGGCATACGCTTTGAGGTCGAGAGTATCATTGAAAGCCTCAAAGCCTTCTTTCATATGATGGATTCCCAGAAACAAAAAACCAAGACCACTTAAAACGTATCCGATGCCCTTGAGTTCTTTGCTTTTTTGAAAGATCAGGATCACGCCAAATACGATCATGGGCATGGCGTAGGCGGAGATCTTAACTTTCAGCCCAAAACCCGCTACCAGCCAGGCACCGGTGGTGGTGCCCAGGTTGGCACCAAAGATAATGCCGATGCCGCCGGCAAGTGAAATCAGGCCGGCTGATAAAAATGAAATGGTGATCACAGATACCAGCGAGCTGGATTGCATGAAGGTGGTGGTAACGATACCAAAACTCAGGCTTTTCCAGTATTTATCGGTAGTGCGTCGTAGCAGATTCTCCAGCAGGCCACCGGTAAAGGCCCTAAATCCCTGTTCGAGGCTGATCATGCCAAACAGGAAGATCGCCACCCCGGCGGAGATTTCCTTGAAATTCGGACTGATCCAGAAGCCATAGGCCAGCACCAGCAAGATGGTCGGCAGAAATATCTTGCGTAGCATGGCCTATTTACGCTCCAGAATCTGTTGCAGGTGACGCCCGATCAGGGCAGCATCATTCCGCGGATGGTGAAAAATAACATGGCGGCCATGATGGCAGAGGCGGGTACGGTAATAACCCAGGCCGCGGCAATTTTCAATAGTGCGGAGCGTTTGACCAGTTCCTGGTGGTACACCTTACGCAATGCTTTTCGTTCTTTCTTGGTCAGCTCGGCTTTTGCTGTATGCTGTTTCATTTGTTGCAGCATCTCGGATTTTTCCTGGATGGTGGCCTGGTGGAATTCGGTTAGAAACTCTTCCACGATCACCTTGTCCTTGCCGGTATGATGGTGTTCAATATCATGAATGATATTGGCATAGTTCGCTTTCAGGTACTCGCGTAGAAACCCGATACCGAAAATTCCGCCCACAGCGATATGCGTAGAGCTGACGGGTAAGCCCAGTTGAGAAGCGATGATAACCGTGATCGCAGCGGCCATGGCCACGCTGAAAGCGCGCATTTGATCCAGCTGGGTAATTTCACTGCCCACCGTACGAATCAATTTTGGGCCGAATAGCGCCAGGCCCAGTGTGATACCGACCGCCCCGATGCCCATTACCCACAACGGGATTTCCGCCTTGGAGGTTACCCCCCCGCTGATCACGGCATCATAAATCGCCGCCAGGGGCCCGACCGCATTGGCGACGTCATTGGCGCCGTGCGCGAAGCTAAGCAACGCCGCGGCAAAAATCAATGGCGCTGTAAACAATGAATTGATGCTGCTTTTTTCATTGGATAATTTGCTGGCGTATTTACGCACCATCGGCGCGACAACAAAATAACTTACAGCGGCCACTGCAATTCCGATACCGAGTGCTGTCAGAAAATCAATTTTCCAGATTTTTTTCAGGCCCTTGAGTGCCAGATAGGTGCTGAATGCCAGTACCATCAGGGATACCAGTATCGGCACCATGCGTTTTGCCGCCGCGATCATATCTTTTTTGTAAGTAATCGAATGTTTGATCCAGTACAGAAACAACGCAGCGATGATGCCACCCAGCACCGGTGAGATGACCCAGCTTGCGGCGATTTTTCCCATGGTTGGCCAGTTGGCAATATCCCAGCCCCCGGCAGCGATGCCTGCACCCAATACGCCACCTACGATAGAGTGAGTCGTGGACACCGGGGCGCCTATGGCCGTTGCCATATTTAACCAGACCGCACCGGCGAGCAGGGCGGCCATCATTAGCCAGATAAAGACTTCGCCATTGGGAATGAGATCGGGGTCAATAATACCTTTCTTGATGGTGCTCACCACATCACCCCCGGCAATCAAGGCACCTGAGGCCTCAAAAACGCCCGCGATTACGATGGCGCCGGTTAAGGTCAGCGCGTTGGATCCCACGGCAGGCCCGACATTATTGGCAACATCGTTGGCGCCAATATTCATCGCCATATACCCGCCGATCATCGCGGCAACCACCAGTTCGATACTAAAAGGGCGGCCTAAAACGTCAATAGTAGAGGCGTAGAGCATAATCGCCACGATGAACAGCATCGCGGTTCCGATGTGAAACATTTCATTGCGGCCAAATTTGGTCGCTTTCTCTATTTCTTGAATATTATTGAGTTCCATTGAATACTCCAAACAGTTGTTGAACGTAGCAAACCACCCATAAACACATGTGGTTGCACAAGCAATAAATCACACGGCAGGCGGATTTCTCCCGCGCATGAAAACGAAGTTAAAGAGAGGTCGAAGCACGCTCTGAACCCGACCACAGATAACAGCTTATGTGGTCAAGACCAGCGTATATTCTTCCTCAGAATATTATTATGTCTGGATTATAATTTAGCCTTGCAGCTGATGCGTTGACGGGCATCAATAAAGGTCGAAATAAATCAAAATAATACTATCCAAACGCCCGGTCAGGGCGGAGACAGAGAATCCAGCGGCCAACGCGCACGAATACTAAAGGCCATTGCATTTGTTTCAGCCCGGGTATCGACAAACGAATCTTGCAAACGACGACAGCCGGCATAGGCAATCATTGCACCATTGTCGGTGCAAAACTCGATTCTGGGGTAATACGCCTTAGCGTCAAGCGTATTCACGAGCGTGTCAATTTTTCCACGAAGCACGCTGTTAGCACCCACGCCACCGGCAATGACCAGTTGTTTGTGATTTGTTTGAACCAGGGCGCGTTTGCATTTGATCGTCAGCGTTTCGGTTACCGCGTCCTCAAAGGCATAAGCGATATCGGCAATTGTCTGCTGATCGAGATCATTATCCTGGGCAGTGGTCAGGGCAAAGGTCTTTAGCCCGCTGAAGCTAAAGTCCAGGCCCGGGCGGTTGGTCATCGGGCGCGGGAAACGAAATCGACCCGCTGATCCTTTGAGTGCCGCCCCGGCAATAGCGGGCCCTCCGGGATAAGGCAGGCCAAGCAACTTGGCGGTTTTATCAAAGGCCTCCCCGGCCGCATCATCCAGGGTCTGGCCAAGCACGGTGTAGCGGCCAATTTCCTGTACATCAACCAGCATGGTGTGCCCGCCAGAGACCAGCAGTGCGATAAACGGGGGTTCAGGCGCATCCGCTTCGAGCATGGGCGCGAGCAGGTGGCCTTCCATGTGGTGGATGCCAATAGATGGAATTCCCCACGCCATGGCAAGTGATTTTCCGACCGATGCGCCGACCAGCAGGGCACCGGCGAGGCCCGGGCCTTCGGTGTAGGCGATCGCATCAGGCCTTTGTCCATTATTGGCCGGGTCTCGTATTACGCGGTCGATCAGCGGGACAATGCTGCGAATATGGTCGCGTGCAGCCAGTTCGGGAACTACTCCCCCGTATTTCTGATGGGTATCAATTTGTGAAGCGAGGCGATGCACCAGCAGGCCTTTCCCACTATCGTAGATAGCGACACCGGTATCATCGCAGGAACTTTCTATGCCAAGGACACGCATTATCATGTTATTCACATGTCTTCGGCGTACACCCCGAAGTGTCCCCGTTCCCGGTCTTTAAAATAATACCGGAGGCTGCGTTCTATCATCGGGAAGGAAATTTCGTTCCAGGGGATTTCATGCTCGGCGAACAGGGCGGTTTCAAGGCTTTCAGCGCCGACGCCGAAGGCATCCGGGCCGGTCAGGTCTGCACGGAAAATAATGTAGACCTGGGAAATTCGCGGTATGCTGAGCATGGTGTAAATGGATAAATTGACCAGTTCTGCTTCCGCTTCTTCCCGGGTTTCCCGTTTTGCGCCCTGTTCAACGGTTTCGCCATTTTCCATGAAACCGGCGGGCAGCGTCCAGGTGCCATAACGTGGTTCAATAGCGCGTTTACACAGCAGAATTTTGTCCTGCCAGACCGGAAGTGCACCCGCGACGATTTTAGGATTCTGGTAGTGAATGGTGTCGCAGGCTCCGCAAACTGCGCGTTCGCGGTTATCGCCCTTTGGAATATGAAGCTTGGTCTGGCTGCCACAGGAAGGGCAATAATCAATCGGTAAAATGGGCATATTGTTGAGTCAGTTAGTGCTCTTTTAATGTAATAGTGCTGAAACCATCGTTATCACATCGAAAGCGCACCAGGGACATCTGTTAATATTCTATGCGGTTATTATATTCCGAGTCGACATGAAACAAGCATCAGTTTTTGTAAGCGGCACCAGTGCCGGATTGGGAGAGGCGCTGGCCGCCAGCTATCTGGAAAAGGGGGCGCAGGTTTATGGCCTGAGCCGTAGCGGCAGCCCAGGATCGCACCCGAATCTGCACGATACTAAAGTGGATATTGGTGATCTGGATGGGCTTGAAGAGGCGCTCAAGGCCTTTTTGGCAGGGCTTGATTCTCTTGATACCGTGATACTCAATGCGGGTATTCTTGGGGAGATTCAGCCCATGCATACGCTGGAAATGGACAGCCTGAAGCATTTAATGGATGTCAATGTCTGGTCGAACAAGCTATTGCTGGATTACCTGTGTGAAAGCGGCATAAAGGTAGCTCAGGTGGTGGCGATTTCCTCGGGCGCAGCGGTAAATGGTAATAAAGGCTGGGGGGCTTACTCCCTGTCAAAGGCAACGCTCAATATGTTGATCAAACTGTATGCGGCAGAATATCCGGAAATACATTTTTCCGCGCTGGCGCCGGGCTTAATCGATACCCGGATGCAGGACCAGCTGTGTGATCAGGGAAGGGTGGATGAAAGCGAGTTCCCGTCGGTAATAAAATTGCGCCAGGCCAGGGGTACACAGAACATGCCCACGCCAGCGGTTGCTGCGGCAACGATTTCAGCGCTGATACCAAAACTTAAAAGCACGCTGCAAAGCGGCGAATTTGTTGATATTCGAAACCTGTAGAAAGTGGTGAATCAATACTGTAAACCCGGGCTGGAGGCCTTTCCGTCGCTGGAACAGGCCTCGGAAGATGGGCTGCTGGCAGTTGGAGGTGATCTGAGTCCCGAACGCCTGCAATGCGCGTATAGTCTTGGGGTATTTCCCTGGTTTGAAGAGGGCCAGCCGATATTATGGTGGTCGCCCGACCCGCGTTGCATACTCTACCCGGAGCAATTTAAAACCAGCCGCAGTCTACGCAAAGCTGTTCAGCGTGCATCCTTCAGGGTTAGTTATGATCTTGCCTTTGAATCCGTGATCGCAGCCTGTGCTGCGCCGCGAGATCAGCACGCGGGCACCTGGATAACCCCGGGTATGCAAAACGCCTACGGAAAATTGCACGAACTGGGTTGCGCACATTCGGTTGAAGTATGGCAGGGAGATGAATTGGTCGGGGGCTTGTATGGGGTATCGCTGGGCCGGGTTTTTTATGGAGAAAGCATGTTTAGCCGTGTGAGCAATGCCTCGAAATTTGCCCTGAAAAGCCTCTGTGAAAAGCTTGTGAGTAAAAACTATAAACTCATTGATTGCCAGCTCGAATCGGAACATTTACTCAGCCTCGGCGCGCAGACCATTCCGCGCGCGCAATTTATTGGAGAAATGGATGCGGCCCTGCAATATGATGAAGAGTTTAAAACCTGGTCATAAAATCAATATAGAATTGGCGTAATGACTTCGAGTATTGAATTTCCGACGCTGTATCTATCAGCGCCGCACGATTGCCCGTATATTCCGGGAGAGGCCGCTACCAGCCTGTTGCTCGACCCAGCGTCACCGGTGAGCGACCAGATGTTCAGCGTGGCCATTGAGTCGGGTTTTCGCCGTAGCGGGAAGACGGTTTACCGGCCGCATTGTGCGGAATGCCAGGCCTGCAAATCTGTGAAGATCGATGTGCAAAATTCACGCCTGAATCGTTCTCAGAAAAGAACCTTAAAGCGTAATCGGGATATTCATACGCAGTTTGTCGAACCCATGTTTGATGAGCAGCATTTTCAACTCTATTGCCGTTATCAGGCCTGGAAACATCCCGGAGATTCGATGGATCATGGGGATCGGCTTAAATACGAAGATTCACTTATCCGCTCGTCGGTTCAATCGGTATTTCTTGAGTTTTATCTTGAACAAAAACTGGTTGCCATTTCGGTTGTTGATGTGGCGGCGCAGGGGTTATCTGCGGTGTATACCTTCTTTGAACCTGAGCTGGCTGGCCGTAGCCTCGGCCGGTTTGCAGTTCTTACCCTGATTAACAAAGTGCGGGAAATGGGTTTGAATTACGTATACCTGGGTTACTGGATCAAAGATTGTGAAAAAATGAGCTATAAATCAGAATACCGGCCGCTATTAATGTATGACGGTCGTGGTTGGGTCGGTTTTCATCAGAAAGCAGGCCTGATTTAGACGTTTAGGCTGGAATTTGTGGCAATTTTGGTTAAAACAACGCATTTCATCGCCTAAGCGTGATTTAGAGGTTTGATAAGCGTCACAATCTGGCATACACTCCGTGCCTTCAAAATTTAAGAGGTTTAAGGCCGTCGTGGCAAAAGAAGAACACATCGAAATGGAAGGCACGGTAATTGATACCATGCCCAATACGACATTTAAAGTAAAGCTGGAAAACGGCCACGAAGTAGTGGCGCATATCTCCGGGAAAATGCGTAAGCACTACATTCGTATCTTGCGCGGCGATACCGTTACCGTTCAGTTGACACCTTATGACCTGACCAAGGGAAGAATCACCTTTCGCGCCAAGTAGTGGCGCCTTATCTCACGCTTGAAATGGACACTACTGCGTTAAAATAAAGTTTATTTACACATTGTAAACGGCACTTTATTTTGCCTTGAACTTGCCCATTTCAAACGCAATCTAAGACGTCACGAACCAAAAATAATACGCACGTCTTTTAGACACAAAAAAGCCCCGCATCAGCGAGGCTTTTTTGTTTGCCTACATGGCTTGCCTAATTTCGGGCTTACTTAATTTTAGCTTCCTTGTACATGACGTGTGCGCGAGCTTTGGGATCAAACTTTTTGATTTCCATTTTTTCAGTCATTGTGCGCTTGTTCTTGGTCGTAGTGTAGAAGTGCCCCGTACCTGCTGAAGAGACTAATTTAATTTTATCTCGCATAATGAAACTCCTTAAACTCTGATGCCGCGTGTTTGCATGTCGGCCAGGACGGAATCGATACCGTTCTTGTCGATGGTTCGCAAA
>JAAELZ010000532.1 GCA_024226105.1 Pseudomonadota bacterium
ACCGTTGATTTTTTCCCGCCGGTGGTCGACGATCCTTTTACCTATGGTCAGATCGCGGCCGCTAATGCCCTGAGTGATGTTTATTCCATGGGCGGGAGACCCGTGACCGCCCTTAATATCGTCGCGTTTCCCGGCGAAGGGCTCGCGCCCGAAGTGTTGCACGAGATTCTGCGTGGTGGAGTCGCCAAGCTGAAGGAGGCCGGTGTGGCATTGGTGGGCGGGCACACGGTAACAGATCCGGAGGTCAAATACGGGTTGGCAATTACCGGCTTGATCGATCCTGAGCGCGTGGTCAGCAATGCTGGCGCTCGGCCGGGGGATTGGCTGATCCTTACCAAACCGATCGGCGTGGGCGCTATTACAACGGCGATAAAGCAGTATGGCGTTGATCCTGCACTGGTGACACGGGTCGTGACGGTGATGGCCGCGCTCAATCGTGAAGCGGCGCAACGGATGCTGGAATACGGAGTTCATGCCTGCACGGATATTACCGGCTACGGGTTGCTGGGACATGCCCTCAAAATGGCCTCTGCCTCCCGCGTGTGCCTGGAGATCGAGCATCAGTCTGTCCCGCATTTCCCCGAGGCACTGGAATTATGCGCACAGGGTGTCTGTTCGGGTGGGCTGGAAAGCAACCGCCAGGCCTTTTCTTCATCGGTAGATATGATGGGAGAAGTTCCAGGTGTATGGCAGAGCTTGCTGTTTGACCCGCAGACCTCTGGCGGACTGTTGATTGCGTTACCGGAGGCGGATGCCCGGATGTTTCTGCACCAGTTTGATCATGTAGATGTTGCCGTGATCGGGCGAGTGGTTACCGAGGGAAAAGGTGAAATCGTGGTTAAGTAACTAGCGCACTATGGAGAGGATGATTGTCCGGTGGCATCCGCGGGCTTCAAACCCGTTGTGAGGCAGTGCTCCTGCCTCTGGTAGGTTCGACTCCTACCCTCTCCGCCAAATGCAATGATTAACCTATTGACAACAAAGGCATAAGCGAATGGTAGATTGCTGCTAATATACAGATTGATATGCGGTCAAGCTAAAAAAACAGGCTTTTCTTGGCCGCTAAATGTCGTATCGTTTTTAGCTTAGATACTACCGCTTACGCTATATGCGTCACGTCTTATTGGGGAGTGGGTTAGAAACGGATTCTCATGGGTGCCCCGCCAGGTGCATAAGGTTTTCAGCGTTTCTCAAGTAATGTGATTCGGTGTTTAAAAAAAGCCGGGCAATTATCGCTATGTACCCCTCACACGCTTTTTTCTTCAAACCTTTACCTGATTAAAATCATAGGCTTTTAGTGAGCGGCGGTTAGACTGTAATCAATTCTGCTGTATTTGTTTGATGGATATGTGGTTGGTCACCACGAATTAAAGGATAGTGTTAAGAAGGAATAAATGGCCTGTCAGACAGCAAAAAAGGGAATTAAGACCAAGAGAAGCGATGCAAATCTTGGATTCGAGGCAACACTATGGCGAGTACTTTCTGGCAACTACCAAATAAGGAAAGCGGACCTTAATAATCTGGCGGTGACCGGCAGCTCCGTGCCCATTGCGGACATTGGCTTTGATAAACAATTAGGTGTGCTCCCATAGTTCCTATCTGAAAACTATCGTATTGCTCTTTTAGCCGGCGCATGAAGAGGGCCATAGACAAATAATACTGATGTTGTCGGAAAACTTTACACTTTGCCTTGTTCCTACTTTTCCTTGTATAACAATTGGTTGTGCCCATAAACCGGTTATTCGCCGCTGTTTATGCGCCTGAAAAGGGGTTTTGGTGTCGGAAAACTTTACACTTTACTGTTTATGTCGGTAATCCCTTTTATAAACAGGGCGTTACCCTTAAAGAATGAGTATTTCACAGCTAAAATCATCCATAAAACAACATAGATTAAGCTGTATTTGTCGGAATACTTTACATTCCCACCTTTCTAGTCAACTTTGAATTTTTGATAAGTGATTGATTGCATGGGAAATCACCGACAATGGTATAAATTTTGCTATAATTGCTTGATTACTTGATGTCCGGAAACGGAAAGGTTGGGGGAATTTACGGGGTCTGGGAGGGAAAAATGGCAAGTTCGCGTAATAGGCGCTATGTCAAACCGGGAACTGGTGGCGGAGCGGCGGCATTAATCAGCTTTCGTTCCCTTAGTTGCTGAAAGCAAATTCCTAACCCTTATCCCCCTTGTCGAAATCACAAGGATGAAATGAAAAAATCACGAGGATGAAATGAAAAAACAAATACGTCTTACGGCCGCAGCTGTGCTTTTATTAGGTTTTAGTAGCCATGCGCAAGCTGCATCGATTGATTTTGGGGCAGGCATAGGTGGGCCGTCTACCGGCCATATAATACTGACAAATCAACTATCTTCCCTTGGGGTAACGTTTTCTACTACCAATGTCGGCGGGGTGCATTGGTGGGGGGGTGATTATTCCTGGTCACCAG
>JAAELZ010000533.1 GCA_024226105.1 Pseudomonadota bacterium
GCTGGAATTTTATCAGGCCTATGCAACCTTTGAGGATCTGATGGATCTGACCGAAGACATGCTGCGAGGTCTGATTGTCGAAATCACCGGCAGCGCAATTCTCAGTTATCAGGGGGAAATGCTGGATTTCGAATCCCCGTTTGCGCGTTTGAGCATGATTGAATCCATTTTGCTGTTTAATCCTGACCTTGGCCTCGACGATATAGACAATTTGGAGGCGGCGACCAAAGTGGCTGAGGCCATGAAGCTTGAAATTAAGCCCTCGTATGGCCTCGGCAAGGTACAAACGGAAATCTTTGAAGAAACCGTTGAGCACCGCCTGATGAACCCGACCTTTATCACCGATTATCCTGTGGAAGTTTCACCGCTTTCAAGGCGAAATGACGAACGCCATGAGGTGAGTGATCGTTTTGAGTTTTTTGCTGCCGGTCGAGAACTTGCAAATGGTTTTTCGGAGCTTAATGATCCGATAGACCAGGCGGAACGTTTTCAAGCGCAAGTTGCGGAAAAAGAGGCAGGTGATGCGGAGGCCATGCATTTTGATGCAGACTATATTCGTGCGCTTGAATACGGTATGCCACCCACCGCAGGCGAAGGCGTTGGCATTGACCGATTACTGATGTTATTGACCGACAGTGCCTCGATCCGTGAAGTATTGCTGTTCCCATTAATGCGTCCTGAAGTTTCCTAGCTTTGTGTTGTATCGATTCTGCATGTCTCTAAAAATCGCTCTTACTCATGGAACCGGGACTTTAGTCCCGGTAGCGCTGTTTGCGGGACTGAAGTCCCGCTTCCTGTTAAAGGCAAATGATTAAAGCGCTCGAACTGAATATCGGCCTGCGTTATACGCGCGCCAAACGCCGTGATCATTTCATCTCGTTTATCTCGCTGGTGTCGATGCTGGGTATTGCGCTGGGCGTATGGGCGCTGATCACCGTGCTGTCGGTAATGAACGGTTTTCATAACGATTTACGTGATCGTATTCTGGCGGTGGCGTCGCATGCCACGGTGTCCGAGTACTCCGGGGTATTACGTGACTGGCCCTCAGTAGACGAAAAAATCAGCGCTCATCCCGAGGTCATGGCAAGCGCGCCTTACATTCTCGGACAGGGCATGGTTACGCGTTCGAAGCAGGTGCATGGCGCTCTGATACGTGGAATTGAGCCCGGGCGTGAAGCAGGGGTGTCGAAAGTATTGAGCAATATGATCAGGGGTAATGTGGACGCACTCAAACCCGGTAATTTCAGCATTATTATCGGTAAAGCACTGGCACAACAACTGGGCGCGCAACTGGGTGATAAATTGACGTTGGTGGCCCCCAAGGGGCGAGTGACACCCGCCGGTCTGTTGCCGCGAATGAAGCGTTTTACCCTGATCGGTGTATTTGAAGTGGGCGCATATCAGTACGACAGCGCATTGGTATTGCTGAATATTGAAGATGCAGCTCTTTTTCTGGGCTTTAAAGACAGCGTGAGTGGAATTCGTCTTAATCTGTCGGATACCTTTGAGGCTCCGCGTATACGCCATGAGCTGATGGCGCAAACGGCGGGGGATTATTATATTCGCGACTGGACCCAGGATAATGTCAGTTTTTTCAGCGCCCTGAAGGTCGAAAAGCGCGTGATGTTTATCATTTTGGCGCTGATTATTATGGTAGCGGCGTTCAATATTGTCTCAACCCTGGTAATGCTGGTAACCGACAAACAGTCGGACATTGCGATTTTGCGTACCCTGGGTATGGCGCCCGGCAGCGTGATGCGTATATTCATGGTGCAGGGCACCATTATCGGCGTTATTGGAACCCTGATTGGTGCGTTATTTGGTGTGGTAACCGCTATCAATGTGGCCGATATCGTTGCGGTGATAGAGCAGGCTTTTAATGTTGAATTCTTTCCAGGCGACGTTTATGTGATTAGCGGCTTTCCATCGGAGATGCGTTTCAGTGATGTGATGAGTGTTATCTTTATGTCACTGGGGCTCAGTTTTCTGGCGACAATTTACCCGTCATGGCGCGCTTCCCGACTCGACCCCGCGGAGGCGTTGCGCTACGAATGAGGCACCCGGATTCAC
>JAAELZ010000534.1 GCA_024226105.1 Pseudomonadota bacterium
CCGATCTATAAGGGTTGTATCACCTTCCTTACTTATGGGGAGGAAGTCCACCCAGCCTTAGGCCCTGGCAAAACGATTAAACATAGTTAGCCAAACTTTTGAATTTTGTTGGTAAACAAAATGATGGACCGTTTGGCAGCTTTACAAACACGGTTTTCCAATGACTTGGGGCAACAATCTCTATTTGGTTTGGACGGCCTTCACCTCTGTATTCTGATAGAGTAGCAAGTGATCTCGGCAGGCCGGACAGGGCAGGGCTGTTCAACGCTAATTACTTGAAGTGGTAATTGAGCACTCTGTTGAAGTCGATTGCGTTGCGCCACAGTGCATCTGCGATGTTTTCCTCACCGTTGGTGCGCAGGATGTTGAGCGCGAAGCTGCGGGCTCTTGCGAAGATGCCGGGATTTATGCGGATGCGGCTTGCATCTTCGAGCATTGAGACATCGCGGACATAGTGATTTCGGTTCTCGATACCCCAGTGGCCACGAATGGCGGCGGCGGCTTTTTGCGCGCTTATGGGGGCGGAGCAAACGTAAAAGCAAACCTCCTCACGCCTGTGCCACATCCCGTCTTTGGCACGCCGCTGGAATGTCACTCTCGTCACGCGGATGATGTGCTCAATGAGCCCGTTCCAGCCGGTTTGTTCAAGCGCTGCGGCTGCATCGAAACTCTCGACAATGCGGTATTCGGCGCGCATGCGTTTGCCTCTATCGATGGTTTCATGGCGCGCTAGCGG
>JAAELZ010000535.1 GCA_024226105.1 Pseudomonadota bacterium
AGAGCTTTAAAAAGATGTCATTTCTCCGCCATAGATAGTTTAGAGAATCAATTAGAAGAGGCAAAAGCGGGGAAAGGCCCAACGGCATTTGATTGGCTAGTAGAAATCATCCGAGACCATTGCGAAGATGGAAAGCAGGCTGAAGATGGTGTGGAGCTGAAACTTGAATAAGCTGCGCATAACGAATAAGGATATGTCGCGCTTGCCGCGACCTATCCCATTGTTGAACAAGCCCGGTAGTTGGGACTACTTAATATAGGAAACAAATAGAAAGGGTCAGAGCGTAAGCTCGGTGGTTTACCCCATCGATATTTTTGATGGGCGAGCGCGAGCCTCACCGGTTACGGTGATAAAAACACAAGCCGTTTTAATCAATAGCTATTCAGCCCTCCCTATTGGTGAATGGTATCCTGGTTTAAGCGGGAGTTTTATCCCGGCCTCATTCGCGTCACCCCGACCACTGACATGAGCGATTGACACTGTTGACAGATAAATTGAGGCCGCTGAGCTGGATCAATGATGGATATTGCTACCTGTAGTAACCACTGCACTCTTTTCAGTAGCTGCTTCGCATTACCGTGCAAGAAGCCATAATCACGGGCGCGCCTAAAACCTTTGGGTAACGTATGTTGTAGTATCAGGGCAATAAAATCTTCACCGCGTAGTCGGCGTGTTTTCATTTTGCCGGTATCACTGTCTTTGTACTGGAATGTCACAGTGATACCATCATCAGCGACGATGTTCTGGTTGCTGATGACACCTCGATACAGATAACGCGATAGATACTTCAACGCCGGTAAACCTTTACCGACAGATTGACATTGCACCACCCATTTTTTTGGCGTGATCGGTGGTGTGAGACCTGCCTTTGCAATTGCTTTGAGTAGGCGCGCTCTAAATACCGTGGCCAACTGAAAACCATTAAAGAGATAATCGCCCTTGAGCTTGCGCCATTCATTACGCCGCTGGTTGATGCCACCACCGGGTACAATGACATGAATGTGGGGATGGAAGTCGAGACGCCGACTATGCGTATGCAGTACCGCCATCATTGCCAGTTCTGCGGCCAGTGTTTTGTCATTCAGGCCAAAGTCTTTGAGTGTCGATACCGCACACTGGAACATCAGCGCATAGACGACCTTTTGATTGGCTTTAGCCAAAACGCGTAGTTCATGGGGCAGGGTCAACGTCACCATAAAATACTCAACCGGTAACAACTTCGCGGCCTGTCGTTGCAACCACTCGGTGGTAGCGTGGTTTTGGCATTGATTACAGCACCGATGACCGCAGGACAGATAGCGATCCGTTTGCCAGTGGCAAGACTGACAGGATAACTGCATCTGCCCATATTGTTCAGTACGACAGCCGAGAATGGCATTTAAGGCAGACCACTGATCTGGCGAAGCGGATCGGCCATAGGTCGCTTTGTAGCGCGTTAGATATCGCGCCGCGATGTTAGCAAAGTCCATGTTACACCTCGCCATTGAGGTTCAGGTGGAGCCGATTCACCATGCGATTGATCATTTTGCTGGTATTTTGATGAGCGACCTCGGTCAGTTGGGTATAGAGCGCTGTGGTTTTGGGGCATTCATGCCCCATTTCCTGTTGTATCGCCCGCAGGTTTAGTCCCGTTTCCACCAGATGTGCACCATAGCAATGGCGCAGGCTATGCGGTGTTATGTGTTTATGGATGCCACAGCTTTTGAGGATCACCTTAAATGATTTTTGTAGCCCACTTCGATCCATTACCTGTGTGGCACGATGACGCGTCTCGGGCGTTTTACCCGCTGGGAACAATAACTGTGGATTGCGGTGTGTGATCCAATAGGTGCGCAAGGCTAACAAACTAATATCGGGTAAAGTCACGAATCGATCTTTTTGACCTTTGCCTAATCGAATATGGACTTTCAACCGGTCGCCATCAATGTCCCCAACTCGCAACTTGAGTGTTTCACCGAGCCGCAAGCCCATACTATAAGCGACAAAAATAAACGTTTGGAACCGCAGTTCGCGCGTGCCATTGATAACCTGCTCCACCTCCTTTACGGTCAGAATATCAGGCAGCACTCGTTGCTGGGGTGGTTTAACAATGTCGACCCAGGTCCATTGTTGGTTTAGAACATGCCGATAGAAAAACTGAAGACCATTACGATCCACCTTGACCGTACTCCAGGAGTGACTTTTGACCAGTGCGCTAAAGTAATCCTTGAGTTGATCCTGGGTTAACCGATCCGGGCATCGATCAAAGAAATGGGTAATCCGCCGTAGCGCACGGGCGTATGAATCGATGGTGCGTTCGGCCTTGCCCTGGCGATGCAATGCGTTAACATGTTGCTCATACAGTGAGTTGAATCTAGCTTGTTGTGCTTTGTTCATTGGTAGTTCCTCTAGTAGTCACCGGCGGGGTTGCCTGTGTAGAGGAATTATCCTTGATGAATCAGATATCAGACTATTGCCGCGTAGCGGCTTCGTTCAACAATCGCATGCAGCCGGACTTCGGCAAGCTCCGCTTGCCTCAGCCGCTGATGCGAGGCGTTATAAAGCGTTAGAAAGCATTCAAGCAAAAGAACAATTTGGTGAAAGTGCTAACCCGAAGTAACGGAAATATGAGTCACTCG
>JAAELZ010000536.1 GCA_024226105.1 Pseudomonadota bacterium
AGGGTTGTAGTTCGTCCATCTTAAGTAAATCACGGGTTTTACCGTCCGGCATAATGGCCTGCACGCGATGTTCCATTTCGTCCGGTCGAAACAGCTCCATTAAATACCGCGTGGAGGTCTGCGCTTTAAAATCAACGTCCATAAAATCCGGAACAAGCTGTGGATTGACATAGCGTTCCTCTAGCTGAATCGGCTCAGTGCCCTGAAAATGAATCGCTTTTAGATAGAATACTTCACTGTTTTCGGCAAGTTGCATTTTCCCGGCAATCATCGAGGCGGCCTTTATTTTCAGATGCATTAAAACATTTGATGAATGGGTCTGGCCCTGTTCCTGTATTTCCTCGGCAATATCCTTGAGCTGAATCAGGCTGGCATGTCGCGGTGCCTCAGAAATAAAGGTACCCAGGCCATGCACTCTGTTTAATATGCCTTCGCTGGTGAGTTCTCTCAAGGCGCGATGTACCGTCATGCGCGAGACGCTAAACATTTCAACCAGTTCATTTTCCGAGGGTATTTTTTGACCGGTTCGCCATTTTCCCTGCTTAATGCTTGTATGAACCGCATCCTTGATTTGCTGGTACAGGGGTTGCGCTGAATTTTTGTTAATCAGGGACAGTGTAGGCTTATCGTTCATGATCGCTCCTGCCCGGAAAGGCTGTTTTTGCGCCACTCACCCGCAACCATCGTACTGAGACAGGGATTGGCACCGATTTGATACGCCAACATGGCCGGATTGTCGGTATCCCATATCACCAGATCGGCCGATTTCCCCACCTCAAGGCTGCCAGTTTCTTTTTCCAAACCCAGGGCTTTTGCCGCATTAATGGTGGTGCCTGCGAGCGCTTCTACGGGGGTTAAGGAGAATAAGGTGCATGCCATATTCATCGCCAGTAACAGGGAATTCAGCGGGGAAGACCCCGGGTTCAAGTCTGTAGCGATGGCGATGGGAACTTTGTGTTCTCTCAGGGCTTCAACGGGGGGCTTTTGCGTTTCATTCAGCGTGTAAAAGGCCCCCGGCAACAGTACGGCAACGGTTTTATTTTCGGCCAGT
This sequence comes from Pseudomonadota bacterium, assembly GCA_024226105.1. Taxonomy (GTDB): domain Bacteria; phylum Pseudomonadota; class Gammaproteobacteria; order Arenicellales; family Poriferihabitantaceae; genus JAAELZ01. The sequence goes on from JAAELZ010000536.1 coordinate 1,052, forward strand.
AACCGCGCTTCATCAGGGCGAAGAAACTCAATATGGTCAACCGATAAAGCACCTCTTTGTGCGGCCATAACCGCGCTTCCCAAATGGCTTAATTGCTCAGCATGCAGTTTTACCGCCAGGCCCAGCGATTGTGCTTTATCAAATACGCGCTGCATTTGTTCGACTGAAAAGGCAATGCTTTCACAAAAACCATCCACGGCATCGACCAGACCGGCCTCGAACGCAGCCGGTAACATCACATTACAAACATGATCTATATACGCATCTTTTTGACCGGCATATTCGGGGGGCAGGCTATGCGCGCCAAGAAATGTTTTTTGAATTCGAATCTGCCTGGTTTTGGCCAGTTGATCGGCCACCTTGAGCATCTTTATTTCATTGTCGCTGTCCAGCCCGTAACCGGATTTAATTTCGAGCGTAGTGACGCCTTCATTCATCAAACCGCTTAGTCGTGAATCGGCTTGCGCATAAAGCGCCTGCTGGCAGGCTTCTCGGGTTTGTACCACCGTCGAATTTATGCCGCCTCCGCTTTGGGCTATTTCTTCATAACTGGCCCCTTGTAAACGTTTTTCAAATTCAGTTGCGCGATCTCCTGCGTAGACAATATGTGTATGGCAATCAATTAAACCGGGCGTAAGTAGCCGATTACCGCAATCCAGCAACTCGGCTGACTGGCTGGTGAGCTCATCTGGAATGGAGGCCATTGGGCCAAGCCAGGCAATTTCCCCGTCTTTAATTGCGATCGCCGCAGACGGAATCAGACCATAAGATTGATCGTCTCGCATTGTGGCGAGCGTTGCATTGCTGATAATCTTGAATGGCATCTGTTTTGCGTAGAATCCTATACTTGTCTATACAAGTATATAGTTACTGTGATAAAGTTGCAATTCATTATCTTAAATCAGTGATATGAAGGACGTGATTGCCAATTCTTTCTGGGCCCGGAATGCTTTGCTCAGCGATGGCTGGGCCGGAAATGTGCTTATTCATACCGATAGTCAGGGAACGATTGTTCGCATTGAATCGAACCAGCAGGCGAAAAAAGAGAGTGAGATGCTCACGGGCACACTACTGCCGGGGATCAACAACCTGCATTCGCATGCGCATCAAAGGGCGATGGCGGGTCTGGCCGAAAAAAGTGCACCTGGCCAAAATGGTAAAGACAGTTTCTGGACCTGGCGCAAGGCCATGTACCACTATCTGGAAAAGATCGGG
>JAAELZ010000537.1 GCA_024226105.1 Pseudomonadota bacterium
AAAGAACTATGACAGCAGTACGCAGGCTTACCAAACCAGTTGGACCGATATAAATGTTTCCTGCGAGGCCTGCCATGGCCCCGGCTCGACGCATGTGGAATGGGCAGATACGCTGGCGGAAGGCGGTGAATACAAGGCAGAGAATAGGGGTTTGACAGTGAGCCTTGGGGAGCGAGACGGTGTTTTATGGCACACAGACCCGAAAACGAATTTGCCGGCCCGGTCTTCACCGAATGAAACCAGAGCAGAAATTCAGGTGTGCGCGCGCTGTCATAGCCGGCGTGGCCAGTTAAGCGATAATTTTATGCCCGGCCAGCCGTTTATGGATGCTTACCATCCGGCCCTGTTAACAGAGGGGTTGTATTATGCTGATGGCCAGATGCTGGATGAGGTTTACGTCTGGGGCTCTTTTCGCCAAAGCAGGATGTATGATGCAGGCGTGACCTGTTCGGATTGCCACGACCCTCATACAGCAGCACTTAAAGCACCGGGTGAACAGGTATGTTATCAATGCCATGCCCCGAAAGTGTATGCGAGCGAATCGCACCATTTTCATGAAAAGGGCTCAGAAGGCGCCAGTTGTGTGGCCTGTCACATGCCGGCAACGACAATGATGGGTATTGATGAACGTAATGACCATGCGTTTCGCATTCCGCGGCCGGATGTATCGCTGAGCCACGGTTCACCCAACGCCTGCAATCAATGCCACGAAAACGAAAACGCCCGCTGGTCTGTGGATCAGCTTAAAAAATGGTACGGCTCTATACGGCCCGGTTTTCAGGATTTCTCCGGAGTATTTAGCCTTGCGAGAATAAACAATATCAATGCGCCCGGGTTGCTGATGCAACTGGCGATGGATGGGGCCCAACCCGGAATTGCAAGAGCAACCGCCTTCGCGCATCTGGGCATGGGCTTGAACCAGAATAGCCTGATGCTGATTCAGCAGGCTTTGAACGATGAAGACCCGCTGGTTCGACAGGGCGCTTTGGTGGCGCTGGAGTCGCTGCC
>JAAELZ010000538.1 GCA_024226105.1 Pseudomonadota bacterium
ATAACGGATGTCACCCTTGAAGCGCTGGGGCTTGTATTCTCCGGCGATCTCGCGGTGTGGGAAATCATCGGTATTTCGTTCAAGACCACAACGCTTGCTCTGGTGATAGCCGTATTGCCCGCACTGGCTATCGCCTTTGCGCTGGCACACCTTCATTTCCCGGGTCGCCGTTTACTGGTTGCGGCGTTCAACGCCCTGCTGTCGGTGCCGGCGGTGGTGGTTGGCCTGACTTTTTATTTGTTGTTATCCAGGCAGGGCCCGTTTGGGGATTTGCACCTGCTGTTCTCGCAGCCGGCCATGGTGATTGGGCAAATCGCCTTAAGCTTTCCGATTCTGGTCGCGATGCAACACAGTGCATTTCAATCGGTCGAACTGCGTGCCTGGGAAACCGCACGCACGCTTGGGCTCAGCCGATTAGCCGCATTTGGGCTGATCATGCGTGAGGCAAGGTTTGGGCTCTGGGGTGCGTTACTGGCAGCCTATGGGCGCATCATCGCCGAGGTCGGCGCCTCAATGATGCTCGGCGGGAATATTCTTCACCATACGCGAAATATTCCTACTGCGATTGCACTGGAAACCCGTAAAGGTGATTTTGCTCAGGGTATTGCCTTGGGGTTTGTGTTGCTGGCGATGGCGTTTACGCTCAATGCCCTGTTACACTTTTTTCAGGGAAAGGGGCAGCAGGCCTGAAGATGATGGAGTACAAACACATCCACCAACGTTTCGGGCGACGGGAAATATTGAGTGACGTATCCATTCAATTGAAGCCGGGTGAGCTGCTTTTATTATCCGGTGAAAATGGAGCAGGCAAATCGACCTTATTACGGGTAATGGCGGGCTTGCTAAAGCCCGATGCGGGTGAGTTGATTGACGAGACCGGGCGAAGACTAATTTCCCGGAGCCGAAAATTGCTACTTGAGCAGGTTATGTACTTGCACCAGACGCCGTACCTGTTTGAGGGCAGTGTTCGAAAAAATCTGCAATATGCACAGCAAAAAGAGGCAGAGGAGAAGCGTTTGCAGGTGGATCAGGCTCTGGAATGGGTGGGACTTTCACATTTGGCATCGGAGAATGCGAAGACGCTTTCCGGCGGCGAGCGCCAGCGGGTTGCTCTGGCACGTGCACTGCTGCGACGACCCCGGTATTTGCTGCTGGACGAGCCAACAGCGCACCTGGATGCTGAATCCAATGCGCAGATAGCGCAGTTGCTGGGAGAGCTAAAATTACGTACGGTTTCGATGCTTATTGCAAGCCATGAACCCGGCCATCTGGATCGGCTGGTTGACGTTGAATACCGGCTGGATCGTGGGCACTTGACCAACAAATTAAAGCGATGAACAAGGAATCGATGGAAAACGAAATTACGGTGGTTATCCTGGCTGGTGGGCGGGGAAGGCGTATGGATGCAAAGGACAAGGGCCTGGTGGCTCTAAACGGACGACCGTTAATTGAGTACGTAATCAAGACAATTAGCCCACAAAATTCGAATATCCTGATCAATGCAAATCAGAATATCGAACAATACCAGCACTATGGTTATCCCGTTGTATCAGACCAGATTGCGGGTTTTCAGGGGCCTTTGGCCGGGGTGGCGACTGCAATGGAGCGGGTTAAGACGCCCTATATTCTGACTTTGCCCTGCGATGCGCCCTTCGTGGCGCGCGATTATCAGTTAAAAATGTGGTCAGCACTTCAAACCCAGCAAACTGACCTGGCAGTCGCTTTTGACGGGCGACGCCTGCAACCTGTCCATGCTCTCATTCCAGTGCGGTTGTACGCAGATTTGCTCAAATTTCTTGCTGGCAAAACGCGTCGCGTTGATAGCTGGTATTCTCAATATGCGATGGGCCTGGTCGATTTTTCCGAGCAGGTGCGGATGTTTTGTAATTTGAATACGCCGGAAGAGTTAAAGGCGTACTCAGTAGAAAAAAAGAAAATTATTTGAGCGAGTGCCGGCCATTTGCAATAGTTGACTCGTGTACGGGCCTTTAAGACTAGTCAGCCAATCGCTTCACATGATATGATGCGTGTGCTGTAACGATACCTAAAACACAAAAATACTACTACCAATCAGGAGGCTATTATGAAACTAGCACGCTTATCTATTTTAATGCTGGGCGCACTGGCGTTTACCGGCACCGCATCTGCGGAAAGCATCACACTGGGCGCGTCAATCTCATTGACGGGCAAATATTCTACCGCAGGTTCACACACAAAAAACGGTTACGACCTGGCGATCAAGAAAATCAACGATGCCGGTGGTGTCAAGGTCGGTGATACGACCTATACGCTGGAACTCAAAGTTTACGACGATGAATCCACACCTGCACGCGCCTCAGAACTGGCCGAGCGCCTGATTCAACGCGATAATGTGAAATTGATGTTAGGCCCATACAGTTCGGGCCTGACCAAAGCCATTGCGCCGGTGACTGAAAAACACGGCATCCCGATGGTTGAAGGTAACGGAGCATCACGCTCCTTGTTTAACCAGGGGTATAAATACCTGTTCGCAGTATTATCAACTTCTGAGCAGTATTTGCAGGAAGCGGTAAACCTGCTGGCAGAAAAAACCAAAGCGGCAGGCGGGGATGTCACCAAACTGAAAGTGGCGGTTGCTACTGAAAATGATCCGTTCTCCCAGGACATTCGTGCCGGTATTCTGGAAGATGCAGAACGTCATGGTATGCAGGTAGTGGTGGACGACAAGCTGCCGCGTGAATTGTCTGATATGTCCTCTACGCTAACCAAGGTCAAAGCATTGAAGCCGGATCTGCTGGTAACATCCGGCCACTCCAAAGGTGCGGCACTGGCGGTCAAGCAGGTCGCGGAAATGCAGGTCAATGTACCGATGCACGCGATGACCCATTGTGAGTCAGCCAAGGTCAACGACATGGAGAAATTTTCAAACAATGCCGATTATGTATTGTGTGCGGGCCAGTGGGCACCGACACTGACCTACTCAGATTCCCTGTTCGGTAGTGCGGGTGACTATGCCAAAGAATTTGAAGCGGTCTATGATTATGTTCCTCCGTACCAGGCGGCTGAATCATCGGCTGCGGTTATGGTCATTGCCGATGCGTTGCAACGTGCAGGCGGTACCGATACTGGTGCGGTACGTGATGCGCTGGCAGCGACTGAAATGCAGACCTTCTACGGCAATATAAAGTTCGATGAAACCGGTAAGAACATTGCCAAGCCGATGGTATTGCGTCAGATCAAAGACGGTAAATACAGCCTGGTGGCACCTACCAACTGGGCCAATGCTGAACTGGTTTATCCGCGTCCAAGCTGGGCCGATCGATAGGCGATTGTTTTGCAGGCAGCGCATCCTAACAACCTGTGCCCTGCTCTAGTCACTAATGGGTCGAAAGCTATCCATTATTGAACGCTTGTGGTAGTTCCTCCCCCTTTTGTAAAGGGGGATTGAGGGGGATTAGAATAGCTGGAATTGAGTAAATCTCCCCCAGCCCCTCTTTGTAAAAGAGGGGAGCTTTAGCTCACACCGAAACAACAAAAAACGCCATCTTTTCGTATGGACAATATCTCTTTACTCATTCAGGCACCCTCAATCCTCGGTCAACTCGTGCTCGATGGTTTGCTGGCCGGTGCTATTTTTGCACTCGCAGCTTACGGCCTGGCCCTGGTCTGGGGGGTGATGAATATCATTAATGTGGCCCAGGGTGAGTTTGTTATTCTGGGCGGTTACGTGAGCTACACCCTGTACGACAAGTTCGGCATTAACCCTCTGTGGACGGTGCCAATCGCCTTCGTGGTTTTATATGCCGTTGGATGGTTATTGTATAAATCTATAATCTACAGACTGGTGGATCGGGACCTGTTTACCTCTTTACTGGCGACTTTTGGTATTTCGATCTTGCTCCAGCAATTGATGAACCAGGTGTTCGGGGCTGATGTGGTGGGTGCCGACGCCGGCCTGGGGTCCGCAATTTTTGCCGGTGGTGATATTGTTATCGCGAAAATCAAGTTTGTTTCCTTTGTGCTGGCGCTGGTCTGTGGTGTGGTGCTGGTTATGGCGCTCAAGCGCAGCCGACTGGGACAGGCGATCCGTGCTACGGCACAGGACGCGCGAGCGGCACGCATTATGGGCGTTGATACAGACAAAGTATACGCTGCCACCTTTTCCCTGAATTCCGCTATTTGCGGCGTTGCGGGTGCACTGGTGGCGATGACCTGGGTGATCCACCCCTTTATCGGACTGGTGTATACCGTGCGCTCCTTTATGATTGTCATTATCGCAGGCCTGGGAAATCTTGCCGCAGTTGTGGTGTCCGGCCTGGGCCTGGGGGCGCTTGAGAATGTCGCCGGTTTTGTGCTCGGAGCTGAATTTCAGGCAGCCTTTGTGTTCGGCTTACTGGTCGTTATCCTGGTGATCAGAAACGCCATGGTGAGGCGCAAACGGCAGGTGCTCTCATGATTAAAAAGCTATCCATAGGATCTGGCCTGTTGCTGAGCCTGGCCGCACCTTATCTGTTTCCGACCTACGTGACTCTACTCGCTTTCGTCTGGCTGATGATCGTGCTGTCGTTATCGTGGGACATCGTCGGTGGCCAGATGGGTTATAACTCGTTTGGCAATATTTTCTTTTTTGGTCTGGGTATGTATGTCAGCGCAGTGGTACAGCGCGATATGTTTTCAAGTGGCATCGATCGTTTTGCTGACGTAGCGGGTGACGCAGCGGTGCGGCTTTCGCAGAGTGAATACTTTATCAGCCTGGGTGTGGGTGTGGCACTTGCCGCAGTGGTTTGCGTACTGGCCGCGATCCTGCTGGGCATGGCAATTCTCAGCATGCGCGGACACTATTTTGCAATTTGTACCCTTGGGCTGGGCATTGCCGCGGGCGAAATTGCCAGCGGCATCGATTATATTGGCGCGGGCTCGGGCATGGTCACGCCCTTGTACCCCGAAACGGCCGGTTCACGGGAAGCGTTTTATTACTATTTCTTTTTTGCGCTCGCGGTGGGTACTTTCCTGCTACTGGGAAAAATATATAAAAGCCGTTTTGGCCTGGTACTCAATGCGATTCGCGATGACGAAGACAAGGCTGAAGCCATGGGATTGCATACCACCCGTTACAAAACTATTGCCTGGTCGATCGCCGCTTTTGTACTGGGTATCGCGGGTGCCGGAACCGGCAACCTGGTCGGTTTTATAGATCCAATAGATGTGGCGTTTACCGGCGCGACCTTCGGGGTCTGGATGATACTAACCGTGATTCTCGGTGGCAAAGGCACGCTATGGGGGCCGGTCATTGGTGCCGTTATATTCTACGCAACCAAGGAGATGTTCTGGACTTATCTGCTGGGCTGGCAGCGCGTGGCACTAGGTTTATTGATTGTTGTTATCGTAGTATTTTTCCCCACCGGCATACTGGGCTGGATGCGCGAACGCTGGCCACACCGCTTTGGTGAGCGCGTTGAGGAGACATCATAATGCCCTTACTCGAAGTTAACAGTGTTTCTAAAGCCTTTGGCGGGGTACGTGCCAACCAGGATATATCGCTGAACGTACCCGAGGGGTCGATCATCGGCCTGATCGGGCCGAATGGTTCGGGAAAGACCACCCTGTTTAATTCAGTGGTGGGCTATCACCCCATTGACGAGGGAGGAATCTATTTTGAGGGGCGGGAAATTTCAAAATTGAGGGTGCCCGAGATTGCACGGCTTGGCATGTTGCGTACCTTTCAGCAAACACGAATTTATGGTGAGATGTCCTGCATGGACAATATGCGCATTTCCAGCCCGGAAGAGGGGATTGGAATCGGTGATCTGTTTTCGCCGATATCAGCAGAAGTGGACGAACATGCAGAAGAGCTGCTTGAGTTCGTTGGTTTGCACAGCAAACGGCTGTTGCTTGCGGGCAACCTGTCATTTGGCCAGCAGAAGTTACTCGAGTTTGCGATGGCGCTAATGAAAAAGCCGCGCATGTTATTGCTCGATGAACCGACCGCGGGCATCAACCCGACCCTGATAAACGGGCTCATTGATCGCTTAAGACGAGCCAACACCGAGTTCGGTATCACCTTATTCGTGATCGAACATAATATGCGCGTGATCATGAACCTGGCGGAACACATATACTGTCTCGCACACGGGAAAATGCTCGCCGAGGGGCCGCCGGAAATAATCCAGAATGACCAGCGGGTGGTAGATGCCTATCTTGGTGCTAGCTAACGGTTCATCTCACGTCTAAGAAGCACCATTTCTACGTTTAAAAAAAAGCTCATTTACACATTGTAAACTTCGCATTTTTTACCTTGAACTGGCACTTCTTAAACGCAATCTGAACCGTTACTACTGTATATAGTTGAGAGAGTTTTAATATGACCAATCAAACAGAAGATAAAGACGCTAAAAAAATATCCGGCTACCATGGGGGTTCGGTTGACACCGTGTTGTCAGTTGACGACGTGGCTAAAGAAGCCGCTCAACTGGCTAAAGATCGGCCGGCTGTTGAGCATTTGGACAAACTTGCGGGGGACGACAGTTTTGTCTCGATTGATGGCCTGCTGGCCGGATATGGAAAGATGGAGATACTTCATGGTCTTGATCTACGCCTCGCCAGGGGGCAGTCGCTTTGTCTGATCGGGCCGAACGGTGCGGGTAAATCGACCATCCTGCA
>JAAELZ010000539.1 GCA_024226105.1 Pseudomonadota bacterium
CCCGGAATGCGCTAGCGTGCTCTATCCCGATTTTCAACCCAAAGTCAAAAAAAAGCCCGGTGCATCTGACCCCAAAAACCGGCAGCCCCATCAGGCCAAATGCCCTGCGCCGGACCAGGAAGCCCAAACCCCGACAATTCTCATCGTCGATGATAATCCAAAAAATTTGCAGGTTCTGGGCAATATCGTCAAAAAACCCGGTTATCGCGTGGCCGCCGCCATCAATGGCACCCAGGCTTTGGCCATGATTAAAAAGATGCCCCCCGACCTGATTCTGCTGGATATTATCATGCCGGAGCTGGACGGGCTCAAGGTATGTACAATGTTGAAAACCGCCCCGGAGACGGCCCATATCCCCATTATTATGCTCACCGCTAAAAGCGACAGCAAAGACATTGTCAAAGGATTTGAGGCGGGCGTCGAAGACTATATGACCAAACCGTTCAACCCCACGGAATTGCTTGCCCGCGTGAACACCCACATGGCGCTCAAAAGTATCCGGGATGAACAAGCCCTGTTGATACAAAAACTTGAGACGGCACTTGCCAAGGTCAATCAGCTTTCCAATTTAATCCCCATTTGCGCCAATTGCAGCAAAATACGCGATGACGATGGTTACTGGCAGCAGGTGGAGGCATATATCACCAGCTGCTCCGAAGCGGAATTCAGCCACAGTGTTTGCCCTGATTGCCTTCACAAATATTATCCTTCAATCGCAAAAAAAATTGAGGCCGGAAAAAAGCAATCAGGACCGGGGGCGAAATAAGAAGATTGTGTAGAGTAGAGCGCTGATGCCAAAAGTGCCAACAACAATGCCTCGCCGCACGCGGCTTCTTACATGTCAGAAGGTGACCTGCAGGCATCAGCGCCCCCTCGTCGAACCGGACGTGCGGTTTTCCCGCATCCGGCTCTCCGATGATCTCTTGCCTCAAGGTATTCACAAAGAGTTGTCGGCTCGTTCATGCAAGTAGACCAGCCCTTCAGACCGCAGCGATTGATACAGCGACGGACCTTCAAGGTGCCGGCAGCGCCGGTGACTCCGCGTCCTGGCAAAGCGACGGAACCTTGTTTGCACATACCAGTCAATCTTGTTGAAGGCAACTCGGGGGTATCCAAATCCAAAATAGTTCCCCCAGCCGATCAGAAAGCGGTTAACCCTTTCGATCACCTCCTGTACAGGGGCCGTTATCCTTCGCAGGGTCATGTCGTGTACCTTGGCGCGTGCCCGCTTCAGGCTTTTACCCGAAGGAACGACATTCAGATACCTGCCCGGTCCATATAAACTGCAATCAAACCGGAAGGTAAAACCCAGAAAGTCAAAGCTGCTCCCTGCCTTCTTCAAATCAACCGTAGTGGTTTTGTCCCGATTCAGGATCAGGTCAAGGTCCCCCAACGTCTTGTCCACAAAAGTGTAAATGCGGGATCCGATATACCGGGCCATGATAACCCAGTCGTCGGCGTACCGTACAAGTCGTGCATTAGCAAACCTTTTGGGGCCTTTCGGGCTGTGGAAGCGTTTATCAAACTCATGGAGATAAATGTTGGCCAGCAGGGGGGATATGACGCCACCTTGCGGGGTGCCCTTGCGGGAACGGCTGGTCTTTCGACCGCCCTTGCCATCGTCTTCCACGATATCGCTTTCCAGCCACATCCTGATTAATTTCAGTACGGACCGGTCAGATATTCGACGCTCCAGGCAGCTTATCAGTTGACCGTGGTCAATTGTGTCGAAATAACTGCTCAGGTCCGCGTCAAGGACTTCCGTGAACCCGGCCTTGAGCGTCTGCCGGATTTCGGCAAGCGCATCATGGGCTCTGCGGCCCGGGCGGAATCCATACGAGCAGTCCTCAAAGTCTGCCTCAAATATCGGCTCCAGAATCAGCAATACCGCTTGCTGCACTATCCGATCCTTAACGGTCGGGATGCCAAGCGGACGCTTCTTTCCATTCGCCTTCGGGATGTAGACACGTTTTACCGGCTTGGGCCGGTATGTCTTTTCCTTCAGTTCCTGCTGAATTTCTCGCAGCAGGCCGGGCACACCGTCCGTACGCTTCCTGATGGACTGCAAACTTACGCCGTCCACCCCGGCTGCTCCACGGTTGGCATAGACCCGGTTCCAGGCGCCTTGCAGTACGTCAAGGCGATATACCCGGTCATACAAGGCATAGAATCGAAACTTCGGTTCTTGTTTGGCCTTGTGGCCAAGTTTCTTCCGCAGGGAAATGACTTTCGGGCTCAGGCCAAACTCTTGGCTTACCCTCTTTTCCGTAGTGGGAGATGGTTTATTAATCTCCAAGCGGGACATCCTCCATTGTTAGAAACACGATCAAAGTCCTGCCCCTTCGCTCCACGGGAGTTACTCCGCTTCATCACTACTATGAACAGGTCCGACTCCCGGCCGGAACCGAACAAAAGGTTATGCATTCCCTCCCATCGTTTGGACTCGGGCCACTTGCTGCCCTGTCCGTTCCGCCGGGTCTCCCAGGTTCCCTGGCTCTCCTTTGAGTACATGCCGTCTCCAAACACCCCGGGCGGTACGGTGCGACGCTCCTGTTATCCCATCGCAGCCGTGGCAGGCTTCCCCAAACGGATGGAGGGTCGCCACCGCCGTTCGTGTAACGAGGCCGAATCGAGTTCACGAAAGTTACGGCCTGCACTCTATCTGACCTTACGGCCTTTTCCGGCCCTGCTTGACGATTCGGGTTACCCCTACACGCCGGGTCGGCGACTTCGCGGTGAACAGGCAATTACCGCGGATGGCACCCCAGCCACCAGAATTGCCAGAGCTTTGCCTGGCACACACCCGTTCACGGGTTTGAAACGACTGATGTGGTGTAATCCATTGAACTGTAAGTGTTTATTATCACCCTTATGTCTTCGGTTTTGTCCGCCAAGCCTATTTAAAACCATGGGAAAGCTGCATGGGATCAATAAAAATGATCGGCACTTAGTTATCAGAGGATAGACAACCATCTGTCTTCTATCTCAAAAGTTTAAAAGAATCGTA
>JAAELZ010000540.1 GCA_024226105.1 Pseudomonadota bacterium
AAGATTCCCTATGTAGTTACCTGGAATTACCGCGCTGATGCCGCTTGTTTCAATGTCGGCTTCAATAACCGTAAGGCCGCCACCCGGCTGGCACAAGCAGTCATAGAATACGGCCATCGTTATTTAGGCATGATCACGGGCTACACAGAACTAAATGACCGCGCGCTTGACCGCGTCGATGGTGTACGCGATGCCATGGAGGATTCGGGCATACCGGGCGACCAACTAACCATTATCCCAACCACTTACTCGCTAACGAATGGAGGCGATGCGTTTGTGCAACTGATGGCTCAGACACCCCGACCCACTGCGATAATTTGTGGTAACGATGTACTTGCAACCGGCGCCATTGCCCGGGCTACAGAGATGGGCATCCGTATTCCCAATGATGTCTCAATTACCGGGTTTGACGATATCGACCTCGCCGAAGTGATTCAGCCAAAATTGACCACGGTACACGTGCCGCATCGGCGCATGGGTGAGGCTGCAGCCAGTCTGCTACTGGAAATCATAAATGACAGAACCGACTGCCGGAGTATTGAACTGGATACCAAACTGGTGATTCGTGAATCACTCGGCCCGGTTTCAAACTGAGATTGCGTAGCACTTCGATATGAGGCGTTATGACCGAAAACCTGATTTCGTTGAGATCAACTTTCCTATTAACGTAGTATATGCACCGAGCAATTTGAATATCGCATAATTCTCGCTGCGGTGGACCCAAGGAAAAACTCACTCAGCCCCTTGCGATGGGCGCCACAAATAATGCAATCTGCACCAATTTCATCTGCATAATCGGTCACTGTTCGACCAGCATGGCCTTCTAGCACGACGGGCTGGATATCACCAATATCACCAAATCGCTCCATAATGCTTTCCTTTGCTGTTTCCGCGATTTTTTCCTTATCAATATCGCCGGCATATACCCTGGAAAAACCTGGCACATGGTCGACGACATGAACCGCAACTATTTCAGCACCATCGCCACCAAGATGCTTCGCTAATTCCACCGCACGTTTTCCATGCCCCTGGTCCAGCGCCATAGCAATCAAAATTTTCTTATACATAATTTTGGCATCCTTTATTTGTAAATGTCAGGTAAAAACGTGGTGGAAATCTCCGGGATATAAGCGATAAGCAGCACTACGATGAACATACACAGGACAAATGGGACAGCTTTAACCGCTATTTTCAGAATTGACTCACCTGTTATGCCCGACACCACGAAGAGGTTTAGCCCCAGCGGTGGCGTAATGAAACCCACACCAAGGGCGGTGATCATCATGATGCAAAACTGAATCTCGTTCATGCCAATCTCTTGCGCTAAAGGCAACAAAATCGGGGCCAGAATGACTATATTTGGCGTGGTTTCCATGACGCAGCCTGCGGCGACAAGAATGCCAATCATCAAGAGAATCAGCAACCAGGGCTCATTGGTAATGCCTGTAACAGAAGCCACAAACCCTTGCGGCACACCCATGATCGCTAAAGCCTCAGCCAGTGGCGCAGAAAAGGCGATGATCGGCAGGATCACGCCATTTACTTTTGCAGAGCTGACAAGCATTGCAGGAAAGTCCGCAAATGATAAGGTACGTAAAATAAAACCCATGACGATGGTGACAACAACTGCTGTTGCACCCGCTTCGGTTGGCGTCAGTTTGCCTGAAAAGATTCCGTAAAAAATGATGCCCGGTACAATAAACGCATACCAACCGGATTTGAGTGAACGACCCAGATTGGCCAGCCACTCACCAAACGTCATTGCACCGCCACCCTCATAGCTGTAGATCCGATTAACGATCAGGTTGGTGATGAGCAAAGCGAACAGAATCGCTAGACCCGGGATCAGGGCAGCAAGAAAAAGGGTGGAAGCTGAAATTCCCAAAACCAGACCTATGATAATGTAGGCAATAGAGGGCGGAATCAGAATCCCTGTACAGGCGCCAGCGGCCACAAGTGCGCAAGCGTAGGGCCGAGGATAACCGCTTTCGACCAGCCGCGAGATCGTCATCCGACCAACAGCGGCGGCCCCCGCCGCATCTGAGCCCGAAATCGCAGCGAACATGCCACACACAAGGACCGTCGCTGAACCGAAACCACCCTTGGTAAAACAGGTCAACGCCTCTGCGACATCGAGAAATTTCTTGGAGAGACCCGTTCGAACCAGCACGTCTCCGGTCAATATAAAAAGTGGTACAGCAGTCAGCGCGAAAGCGTCAATCCCAGTGAAAAGTTTCTCACCAACCAGGCTGAGCGGTAAGTCTCCGGACATCACCAGCATGGTGATCGCGGCGGTTCCAATAGCTGCCCAAACAGGGACGGCCATCGCAATCAGCACCACAAATAGAATAACCGGCAGGAAGAAATCCCAACCCAGTTCTACGGAATGCTGCATTGTTTGCCAAAGCATCGTCTCAATTCCTCAATCAAACATTTTTTCACCTTCGAAAACAGGTTGCCCCGTTCGAAGACTATGGATATCACGACGAAAAGATTGCAATAAGCGCAAGATCATCAGGCCAAACCCCAAAGGTACAGCCATTAAAAACCAAACCTTCGAGATACGAAGACCGTCAGTTACTGAACCATATTTAGCCGAGACCAGCACCGCCTCAAATGACCAATAGACGGCGATAATGGCAACACCAAACATCACCAGATCGCCGAATATATAGAGGAGTGCTTTCAGCCTGGGGCTTAGATAGTGCATGATCACATCGATACGAATGTGAGCACGATCTTTAACAGCGGCCGCGGCCCCAATCCAGGCGAGATAAATAAACGAGTACCGTACGATTTCTTCACCCCAGATCGACGAATAGGCGAATACCTCGCGCCGAAGCACTTCGACCGCCATTGTGCTGACCAGCAGCACGTAAAAAATCAGAAGCAACCACCGCTCACCATTGCGGTCAATCTCTCGCAATATATTCATAGCCACGGTACCCTGTTTAGTTTTTACTTACGCGTCGTGGACGTAGTACTTACCCTGTGTGCTTGCGGCTTCTTCCATCAGAGCGAAATTTTCCATCGAGCCCGCTAATTCGACCTTGAACTCATCCCATTCGGATCGTTGATAGCCACCCGCCGCTTTCCACTCGGCTAATTGATTTTCGGACAGCGAGTGGAATTGCACGCCTGATTTTGCGAGTTCAGCCATAGCGTATGCACGCGCAGAAGGCACCTTTGACAGATTCTGGTGTGCGGTCATTTCTGCTCCCCACATGATGCCATCCTGTATCTCTGACGGCATAGAATTGAACCATTCCAGATTGCAGGAATAAACCTGACTGTCAGGTACTGCCTGGGTGAACGTCACATGGCTCAGAATATCCTTGAAACCAAACACGTAGAGTGCACCCACGGATGGGTCGAGTGCATCAGCCACGCCCTGCTTAATTGCCGAAGGTGTTTCACCCCAGGCCACGGGTGTCGGATTGGCCCCAACCATGCGGTAGTATTGCTGCAGCATCTTGGATCCCGGCACCCGGAACTTGACACCTTTTAGATCACCCGGGGTTAATACCGCACCCGCTCCGCCTTTTCGTACAGCCACGACTCGAGGGTCAATATTTACGTAGAAAAGCGGCTTGAAGCCAGCCTCTTCAACCTTCGGCTCCACGGCCGACTTCCAGAAACTGGAGTTAACCAGGTTAGTGAAGCGCTGGTTTGAGCCGCACAGATAAGGCATATTGATCAAGTCAACTGTCGATGCAAATGGCGCAAAATTCGACAGTGAGTGTTGCGCAACCTGGATGGTTCCGCCCTGCACCGCTTGAACAAGAGCACCGCCTGCCCCGAGTTGCCCTCCGGGAGCGAGTTTCACATAAACTTGACCATTGGTAGCATTTTGAATGTTCTCCTTCAGATCCAACTGCATAATGGGATAGCTGCGCGACGCGCCCAATACATAGGCTGTAGCCAGGATCATGGTGTGTTGTGCGCCTTTCTCGCGCTCCCTCTCTTCTTTCGCAGTCTGCGCAGCCGCCTCCGGCGAAGCAAGCGTACCAGCAGCGCCGGCTACCACGGCTGCTGTAAAAGCACCAGAAGCGCTCAATTTTAAAAAATTGCGACGCTCCGCTTTAAATATTTCTTTCTTTTCGGTTTCCATAGGTTTCTCCAGATCAGGTGTGTTGTTTTGTGGTCAGGTGGTTGGTTTAGCTTGAATTAGTTGAGTGATTTCCTTTTCCGGACTTCGAGTCACGCTCAGTTTCTTTTTTAACGATCGCCACCACGAAAAAAATGGTGGCGACTAAGAGCGTGATCATTTCACCTACATCGCCCAGCACGGCATTGCCCGTATAAGCGCCAAGTGAGACGTTCGCAAAATACAGCACAAAGATGATGACAGAGGCTATTAGGCTCAATTCAATTTCTCGCTAAAGTTAAGTTTAGTTTTTCAATTACGCCAAGCATACCGGGAAAGACATCATTAGTCAACTAGTCTTATATAAGAGTTAATACTAAAAACACTTATCCATCACCCTGATGATTAGCTAAGTTCTATGGAAGAACCGATCCCTGAACGGGCCGGTTCTTTAGCACGGTTTAATTACGCGCTTTCATATAGCCTGGTAAACACATACTCGCGGTGCCCAAGCGCCTCGGCCGCGGTCAGGCGGCCATTGACTGTCCGGAACATCGAATCAAGAAGTTTGTCACCGGCCTCGCCGGGGGTCATTTCCTTTCGCAATAGACCCGAAACATCGACGTCTACGTGTTCGCCCATTGTGCGTATTGTGCGCGGGTTTGCACATAACTTGATCACGGGAACAATTGGGTTGCCAATGATATTCCCCTGGCCAGTCGGAAAGAAATGCACTACATATCCAGCCGCAGCCGCTAAAGTAACCATCTCAGCAGCAGCCGACGAAGAATCCATAAACCACAGGCCCGGCCCGGTGGGTGCTTCAGCTTTATCAAGTACACCGTCAACCAGGCACTCTTTACCTATTTTCTGAATATTGCCCAGCGCTTTTTCCTCAATCGTGGTCAAGCCTCCTTCTATATTGCCCTTAGTAGGTTGGGAGTCAGAGAGATCCGAAGTTTTAAAGCGATTAATCATGTCCTGGTAACGATTAAACATGAACATGAATTCCTCACGAACCTGATCATTCCGACAGCGCTCAGCTACCAGGTGCTCACCGCCGGTAATTTCTGAAGTTTCACCAAAAAGAAGGGTGGTGCCGTGTGGATATAATTTGTCGAAAGCATTTCCCACCGTGGGGTTTGACCCACAACCTGAAGTGGTATCCGACTCCCCGCATTTAGTGGACACCCAAAGCTCGCTAACTGAAGCTTCCTCCTGCCGCAACTCAGATGCCCATTGAACATACTCTTTAGCAACCTTTGAAGCCTCCATAATGGTTTCGTGGTCACCGTGTTGCTCAATTCCAAAGCCGGTAACAGGCTTTCCAGTCTGAGCAATGCCATCAACCACCTTTTGCGTCCAGCCTGCTTCTATTCCGATGACGATAACAGCGGCTACATTCGGGTTAGCCCCCGTTCCGATCAGTGTACGAAAATGCAGATCCAGATCTTCTCCGAACTGAAGTCGGCCGTACGGATGCGGTAGAGCCATGACACCTTTTATATTATTGGCGACGGCCTCACAGGCTGCATTTGACAAGTCATCTACCGGCAGGACAATGACGTGGTTACGAACACCTACACGACCATTTTCTCGACGATATCCGAAAAAAGTTGTATTTGCTAAGTCTTGGGACATTTTTATCTCCAGAGTATTATTCAGATCA
>JAAELZ010000541.1 GCA_024226105.1 Pseudomonadota bacterium
AAAGCATCTTCCACCGGCAGGATGGACCCGAGTGTATCGACCACGTCGGCCATCAAATCGATACCGATTAAATCATATAAGCCGAATACACCGGTTTTCGGAATACCCATTGGCCGCCCCATCAAGGCATCCACTTGTTCAATACTCAAACCTTGCCTAAAGGCTTCGTCGAGGCCTACCTGCAGCGCATAAACGCCTACCCGGTTACCCAGAAACCCGGGGGTATCACGGCATACCACCACGCCTTTACCCAGCGCTTTATCATTGTATTCAGCCAGGCGATCCATAATCGCGGAATCAGTCTGCTCACCGCGGACCAGCTCCAGCAGCCGCATGTAGCGTACCGGATTAAAATAGTGGGTGATTGCAAAGCGTTTGCAAAATGAGGCCGGCATATCTTCAACCAATAAGCGTATCGGTATGGTTGAGGTGTTCGACGTCACGAGACAATCGTCGCTGATGACCTCATTCAGGCGTTTGTACAGCTCTTTTTTTATCTCCAGGCGTTCTACCACCGCTTCGATAATCCAGTCGCACTCCGCCAAGCGTTCGAAATCATCACGGGTATTGCCGATTTCAATGAGCCTGGCCCGATCTTTGGACATTAAAGCCGGCGGGTCTGATTTCAACAGGCGTGTTACGGCCAGGGAAGCGGTTGCATTGGGGTTCTCCTGCTGAGGCAAATCCAGCAACAGCACCGATTGCCCGGCATTTGCGATCTGCCCGGCGATGCCGCTGCCCATGGTGCCGGCGCCGATAATGGCGATACG
>JAAELZ010000542.1 GCA_024226105.1 Pseudomonadota bacterium
AAAAAGATTCCAAAATGAATGTAAAAGGATCCATGCCTGATATTAGGGGTTTGAAGTCCAATGGAACGAAAACGTACGCCAAGAGAAATAATGCTTCTTCAAATATCTAAAAAATGATTATTAGACACTGAATTCTATGAAACAGCGTAAAACGATTTAATAGACAGGATTTAGCGCTCAATTTTGATATCTAATAATTGTTGATATATTAAGCAATTACGCCTTAACGTACAAATCCGTACCATTGGACCTCAAACCCCATGGAGGACCGCTGGAGTGAATTCAGGGATATTCACCAGTGGCATGTATACGGCATCATCGTCGACAGGATGAGCGGCAACATGTCGGGCACGGGTTACGACAGCGGCCTTTATGGAGTGATGTTCGATTTTGCCAACTGGCAGCCCGGCGACCAGTATCTTCGCCAGGGGTGCGCTATTGCCCTGGATGCATTGAACGGCAGGGTCTCCGGTACGCTTTACAACACCGCCGCAAAACGGGGCCGGTTTTTTCTGGAAACCTTCGTCCATGAAGTGGGCCATAATTTTAATCTGCCCCACACATGGTCCCGCCAGAATAATGCCGATGCGGCATCCAACTCGTTCATGAACTACCCTTGGGGATATACCGGCGGCGCAGGAACTCGAGAGTGGAAAAAACCGGGGGAGTTACGCGGCCAAAGGCAGTTCCTCTCCGTCATGATCAAAGCTTGGGTACCAATTCTGGAACGCGTCCCTCAGCTCCCCGTTTAGAACCCGAGTACGAACCTGCAGCAGCAGGTGGGCGCCTTTCTGACTCCAGCGCATCTGTTGCTTTTTGACCATCCGTTTGCTCACGACCTGATTTATGGTCGATTCTGCGAAAGCGGTGGAGATGGACTCTCCATACCGGTAGCGCTCGGCGTAATTGGGGATGAGAGCTGCATTGTTCCGGATATAAGTCTCGAACTCTTCCAGCTTACGAACCAATTTCTTGTGCTTCTCAGTGGGATCTTCAACAAAGATCTCATCAGGAAGCCAGCTCACGGTCTCGATCGCCATAAACGCGTTCCCATTCCACAGGAACCACTTGACTCGCTCCAACTCCTTTAGCACAGTTTCTCGGAGCTCAGAGCCTGGTGGACCCAGGCCCTTTGCCATCTGACGCATGACGGTGATTCGCATGGTGATGTGAAACCAGTCCAGGATGTGTTCCGCATTGGGGTTCAGATACAGCTGCAGGTCGCGCACGGTATCGGCGCCATCGGACAGGAAGGTTACTTGCTGGTTCATCTGCATGCCCTGGGACCGGAGCACTTCAAACACGCGCCGTTTGGGCTTTTCGTCGTAGTTGTTGACGAATGCAAAACGCTTGGAGGCGCCATCATCGGTGACGCTCTTGCCAGCGATGACCTCGAACCATCCGTGTTTGCGAGATCTTTGAGCGCACGAATGAACATACCCGCCATCAAGGCCGACCGTAAGCGGCATATCCGGACGAGGCAGATCTTCCCAATCCCATTCACAGCCGTCAATGAAGAACAGTTGCTCATCACCAAGCTCGGCGTCGATACGCTGGGCAACTGCCTGCGTACGGTTTCTGATGGTGGCCGCATTGAGGGTTTTCCCGATCGGCAGCACCTCTCTTAACAATTTCACAGATAGCCCGTAGGACATCAAGGCAGCGAATTTTGATTCGAGATAAAGCAGCTCCGGTGCAGTGTGCTCTGGGAGCAGATGTGCCAATGGGCTGAAGGTCTTGGTGGGTTGAGGGTGGCAATCACAATGATACAGGCGAACGCTGCGCAACCGCAATTTGCCGAACAAGGAGCAGTACGTGAGGGTATGATGCCCTTTGTGAAGCCGCCTTTTCCCACAAAGAGGGCAGAAGGCTTCTTGATCGAGATATTCCTCAGTCTGCCGTTCGACCATGGACTTCTGAACGCCGGCGAGGATCGATTTGGCCTCGGCCAGGGTCAGGCCCAGGTTCTCGGGCTGTAGATCCCCGCGCTCCAGGCATACAATGTTTTCGACAGTATCTGCGTTCCCTGTCTCCGATTCGATAAAGACCTGCACCCTGATTTTCATTGCGCACCTCCCGGTTAAGCCCACATAAACACGTTCTCACCGCAGGCGTGATCGTAAAGACGCTTGTTCACAGCCTTTCGATCAAAACGGTCCGCTCCTAACCAGTAGCTCAGCGTATAGAGCTCCTCATCATGCTCCTCATTTTCAGCGTCCTCGATAATCTCAAATAGCCGCTCCATTATTTGAATCAGAGAGTAGTGCTGCCGCAGCGCCATGAACCGCCACTGGCCTCCACAATCCTCGGGCGGACACGCCCGCTTACCACCGATACACAGAGGATAATCCTTGCGTGGATCATAATCCAGGATGTTT
This sequence comes from Pseudomonadota bacterium, assembly GCA_024226105.1. Classification (GTDB taxonomy): domain Bacteria; phylum Pseudomonadota; class Gammaproteobacteria; order Arenicellales; family Poriferihabitantaceae; genus JAAELZ01. Next base: position 2,379 of record JAAELZ010000542.1, read on the forward strand.
TCGACGCGAATCTGGTGCCGCCATTGGTCGGTGAAGTCATATTCGTATAGAAACTGTTCGTTGATCCTGAACTGGAAATCTCTCAACCGGACCTCATCAGGGTCATGGCTGAACACAATCCCCCCATCATGATAAACACCATATTCTATGCTGTGGATCCTGAAACGGTTTAGGTGATCATCAGACCACCCCATGGCAATCTGCAGGATGTAATGGAGATCGGTGATGGTGCACTCACCGGATATCAAAAGCCGCCGCCAGATCATTGGGCTGATGCCCACCAGCACGACCTTTAGTTGATATATGGTTGGGAGGGAGGGCTCGGACATAATCCGATTTTAACAGCTGATACATACCAGGCAATCTAATCCGACCGTCTCCCCCGGTTTTTTCCACTCTCCAAGTTTGTAGAGCCTAAAAAAAAGAAATTAAATTGTGAGCTACCAGAAATACAACGATATACTGAACTGCAGCCGAAGGGGTTTCTTGAAATACACGGGTATCATAAAATATCAACTGAGGACTATTGGCAATAGTGCTCGGTCCAGATATACTCATCATACCGCAATTGGGGTAAAATTGTGATAATGGCAAGCTTTCACAACCATTACTCTAATCTGGCATACCCCTACTTGTGTTTTTTCATAATCCTGCTATTCTTGCTAAATTCGCATCAAAATTAAGATATTTTTACAGTACAAATCTGCAACGACTTTGAGGCCGTGTTAATAACGCATGGATACTATTCCATATAAATCCGTAAGCCTGCATAAAGCGGTGCTTTTCAAGGGTCTTACCAGTCAACAGTATGAAGATCTGTTAAAAAGAGGTCTAAGTAAAACCCTGCAATCCAAAACCATTTTATTCCATCAAGGTGATTCGGCTATAAGTTGTGTTATCGTGAATCGAGGTCGCTTAAAGCTGACCAAACTCAATGAGCAAGGCAAAGAGGTAATTCTTCGCTATATCGGTATTGGAGAATTGACCGCCGCAATCGCCGTCCTCAAAGACCGGGACTACCCGGTCACCGCTGAATCTATAGAAGAGACCGACGTAACAGTCTGGGATAAACCAACGATGATGCAGATGATGCGCGAATATCCGGATATTGCCATTAACCTGCTGGGCATCATTCTGGAGCGTATCGAAGATGTGCAGAACCGCTACCTGGAGGTTTGCACCGAGCGTGTCGATCAACGCATCGCCCGCTCCCTTCTCCGGCTCATGCGGCGGGCCGGTTTGAAGGTCCCGGACGGAATACACATCAACATCCCCTTGAGCCGACAAAATATCGCTGACTATTCCGGGACCACCTTATACACAGTCAGCCGTACACTCAGCGCCTGGGAAAAAAAGGGCTGGATCAGCTCAGGGCGCGAACGAATCGTTGTCACCGACCCCCACGCCCTGGTCCGTTTCTCTGAAACCGTATGATCAACACCCTGTTTTGACTTACTTTCTCCCTCTCTATTCTTTCTGAATCCGTTTTTTTCAAAAAAAGTGTCCTGTTTGCGCCAGCGCAAAGACACACTTTGAAACAGTCGCTATCTTGATCGTAACATTGGGGTCCAGATATGGCGGCAGCCGGCACTGCAGCCCATCAGTCAGATAAATAGCAGATGCACGGGGTAATGATTCAAGACGACGGATTAACAGTCGAAAAACGAGGGAGGCCATGCCACAGGAAATTATGATTGTAGCCCTTTCGGCCATGGGGCCGGTTATCGGCTCAGGTATAGGCGTCTGGAAAACGCCCACCACGACCTATATCAATAACTTGCTTTATTTTGCGGCGGGTATCATGCTGGCCATTTCTTTTCTGGATTTGATTCCCGAGAGCCGTTATCTGGGGTCCACCTTGACCTGTGTGGTCGGGCTGGCCATCGGAGCCATGGCCATGGGGGCCCTTGACCGCCTTTTTCCCCACGTGCATGAATGTACGGTATGTGGAGAAAACGAGTGTCACCTGGGACATACGGCCAAATTCCTGATTCTGGCCATTTTTCTGCATAATTTCCCGGAAGGTATGGCTATTGCCATCGGTGCTACGACCAATGTGGGTGATTCCATTGTAATTGCGGCTGCCATTGCGATCCACAACATTCCGGAAGGCATCTGTACATCCGCACCCCACTACTACGCGTACGGCAACCGGATGAAATCATTCTGTATGTCTTCACTGAGTGCACTGCCCATCGTGGCCGGGTATATCGCCGCACGCTACCTGTTCGTGCAGATTCCCCCGCAAGCCATGTCCGTTATGGTCGGCGCGACCGCAGGTTTGATGATCTATATCTCCGCTAACGAATTGATGCCGGCCGCCCGGAAAGACAACAGCCGACAGACCATCTTTTATTTCATTTTCGGCATTGTCGCCGTCATGCTGCTGGAGCTTATCGCTTGAACCTGTTCCGGCAACATCAAGGACATTAACTAGGAAAACATTGGTAATCATGAAACCTTTATCATCGGACACCACGGTTAAGGAACTATTAGACCGATATCCAAAAATTCTGCAATTGTTCATGGATTTTGGCTTGTTGTGCGTGGGCTGTCCTGCTGAGGCCTTCCACACCTTGGCGGATGTCGCCCGAGAGTACCACCTTGACCCAAATCAATTACGCCAGCGCATTGATAGGATTATTGGAGATAACAAGGCATCACAGAAAGGGTAGAATCACCAAATGCGATGGCGAAGCATCACAAAAAAAACAATGAAAACTAATTTAATAACAACAAAGGGAGGCCCAATATGAAAGCACGAAAAATCAAAGAGCATATTTACTGGATGGGTTCAGTGGATTGGGACAGCCGTCTATTCGATTCGCTGATCCCTTTGCCGGACGGAACAAGCTATAACGCTTATTTCATTGAAGGAAGTGAAAAAACCGTTTTGCTGGACACGGTTGATCCCCCCATGGCCCAGGAGTTCATGGAACAGCTTGAGGGCATCACAAAAATCGATTACATCGTCTCTCAGCATGCGGAACAGGACCATTCCGGAACCATTTTGCAGGTTCTTGAAAAATACCCTGACGCAAAGCTCATATCGACTCCCAAAGCCAAGGGAATGCTCATCGATCTTTTGAAAATACCCGAGGAATTTTTCATTGCCGTCGAAGATGGGGAGACGCTTTCTCTCGGTGATAAAACCTTGAAGTTCATTTATACACCCTGGGTTCACTGGCCTGAGACCATGGTGACCTATCTGGAAGAAGACAAGATTTTGTTCAGCTGCGATTTTTTCGGTTCGCATATTGCCACAACCGATCTCTTGGTCACAGATGAAGGGCGCGTCTATGAGGCGGCTAAACGCTACTTTGCCGAGATCATGATGCCCTTCAGAAACGTGATCAAAAAGAACCTGGAAAAACTCGCATCTTACGAAATAGAAATGATCGCTCCCGGCCACGGACAGATATTTCCACACCCGGCGCTTATCATCGATGCCTATCGCGACTGGACCCTGGGAACACCTCGAAACACGGTGGTTTTGCCGCATGTATCCATGCACGAAAGCACAAAACGGATGGTCGACCATTTTGTTGCCGCCCTGGTTGATCAAGGTGTCCAGGTCGAGCCTTTTAACCTGGCCGTAACCGATATCGGGAAGCTGGCCATGGCCCTGGTCGACGCGGCAACCATCGTTGTCGGCACGCCTACCGTACTGGCAGGACCGCATCCTTATGCGGCCTATGCCGCGTTTTTGGCAAATGCCCTGCGACCCAACACAAAATTCCTGTCCGTTATCGGCTCCTACGGGTGGGGTGGCAAGACCGTGGAGACCCTTGCGGGAATGATTCCCAATCTCAAGGTAGAGGTCCTTGCACCTGTCCTTTGCAAAGGTGTGCCATCAGGGGATGCGTATAAGGCATTGGATGATCTGGCGGCTGCGATTGCACAAAAACACAAAGAACACAGTTTTACATAACAACAGGCTTGATACGCCTTAGAATCCGGAATGAGCTTTGCCATTTGCAATGCCCACCTTTTCATACACGTTATAACCCAAAAAGGAGAATGATCATGTTTTGTTTTCAATGTCAGGAAACCGCCAAGAACACCGGTTGCACTGTAAAAGGCGTTTGCGGTAAGCCGGAAGAAACTGCTAACCTCCAAGACCTGTTGATTTTCGTACTCAGAGGCATCTCGGTTTACGGTGACAAGCTCAAGGAGCTGGGAGCCGCTGATCGCGCAAACGATGATTTCATTGCACAGGGCCTGTTTGCCACCATCACCAATGCCAATTGGGACGATGCCCGTTTTACCACCCTGGTCACCGAAGGCCTCCAGCGGCGGGACCAGGTGCGGTCCCGGTTTCTGGCGGCTTACAAGGAAAAAAACGGCAAAGATTTCGACGAGGCGCTGCCCGAAGCCGCAACTTGGACCGGCGACCTGTCTGCTTTTGCCGAAAAGGCCAAGACCGTGGGCGTGCTTGCCACGGAAAATGAAGATGTCCGTTCCCTGCGCGAGCTGCTGATCATCGGGCTGAAGGGGGTCGCCGCTTACGCAGACCACGCCGCCATCCTGGGATGTCAAAAAGATGATATCAACGACTTCATCATGGAAGCTCTGGCCTCCACCACAAAGGACCTGACGGTGGATGAGATGATTGCCATGGTAATGAAGGCCGGAGAAACTTCGGTCAACACCATGGCCCTGCTGGATGAGGCCAATACCAAAGCCTACGGAAACCCGGAAATCACCGAAGTGAACATCGGGGTTGGCAAAAACCCTGGGATTCTGATTACCGGACATGATTTAAAGGACATGGAAGAACTGCTGGCGCAGACCGCGGGCACGGGCATCGACGTTTACACCCACGGTGAGATGCTGCCGGCCAACTATTACCCGGCCTTTAAAAAATACGATCACTTTGTAGGCAATTACGGCGGCTCGTGGTGGACTCAGAATAAGGAATTTGAATCCTTTAACGGTCCCATCCTGTTGACCACCAACTGCCTGGTGCCCCTTAAAAAGAACAACACTTACCTTGACCGGCTTTTTACCACCGGTGTGGTGGGTTATAAGGAGGCCGTGCATATCGCCGACCGTCCCGAAGGCGGCGCCAAGGATTTTTCCGCCCTTGTTGAAAAAGCCAAAGCCTGTCCCGCGCCCATCGAAATCGAGACCGGTACCATCATCGGTGGATTCGCGCACAACCAGGTGATAGCCCTGGCCGACAAAGTGGTGGATGCAGTGAAGTCTGGCGCCATCAAGCGTTTCGTGGTCATGGCCGGTTGCGACGGACGTCAGAAAAGCCGCAGTTACTACACGGAAGTGGCCGAAAACCTGCCCAAAGACACCGTGATCCTCACTGCCGGCTGCGCTAAATACCGATACAATAAACTTGCCCTGGGCGACATCGGCGGTATTCCGCGCGTGTTGGATGCGGGCCAGTGCAATGACTCTTATTCCCTGGCCGTCATCGCCTTGAAGCTCAAAGAGGTATTCGGCCTGGAGGATATCAACGACCTGCCGATCTCATACGACATTGCCTGGTACGAACAAAAAGCCGTAGCCGTGCTCCTGGCCCTCCTGTTCCTGGGCGTCAAGGGCATCCGCCTGGGGCCCACGCTCCCGGCCTTTTTGTCCCCCACTGTGGCCAATGTCCTGATAGAAAAATTTGATATCAAGCCCATTGGTACTGTTGAGGAAGATATTGCAGCCATGATGGCTGGAAAATAATCCAGCAACCGATGATACTGACCGCAGAGGCGGCAGGCGCCTGCCGGGAAGATAGACCGGTGACCGCCCTGCTTACTCTGCGGCAAATCCAATGCAAAGGATAAAAGAATGGATAAATATGTATGCATCCCCTGTGAAAACCTGTTACCGGTTGTAGATAAGACAGCTACTGTTCCACATAATATTAAGTTGAACTAAGCCGCTGCGCGGAGTCGAAGTAAAGAAGTACTATATTACTTCTTAATTCTGATTAACACGTAATCAATCTATCCTTTTTTGAACAAATCAATTCCAATTTATCATCCACAGTTTCATAATTGTCTTTACTACATAGATGTGGGCAGTTTTACATACGATCGGAAGGTTGTATTCGGGTATGGATCGGGGGATACCGCTTAGAAATACGAAATAACCCAACCGCTGTGCACATTTAAGCAGAGTGAGCATACAGGCCCGATTCTGAAGAGTGCGTGAGTGCTTCTTTACAAAGGCGATCTCATCGGCGTTGGGGGCATATACACGTTTCAGGGTTTCCTTTGATATTTGAGTCTTGAGTGTCGGGTATGCGGTCTCTTGAGGCGTAGGCATAAAAAACCCTATCTTTCGGCTAATACGCAAGTATGGAATCGATCGGACCGGTTGAGGAGGCTTTGTTTTTATTTTATATTTTAGTAGGGTGCAACTGTTTTTATGGGGTAGACAAGGATAGGTAAGCCGTTCCCGACGGAAATGTGAAGGTTTGAGAGTCGTAAGATTCTTTTGCTGTAGATGCTTATCTGGCGAGGCTTTGAACTATCCTATTGCGGTATATTGTAGGAATTGGTTCCGCGCCTCAATCCGGCAATTATTTGATAAACATTTTATGCCGCAGTTCCTGCAACCTTAGGCTTTTATCGTCAGGATCGTCAGTGAACATTGTCTCTTCCCAAGAGTGGTAACACACGAACAACCGCGTTCGCATTTCAAGTTCATCGCCGTCAAACCCCATTTCCGCAAAAATTGAGCGGTTAAAATCAAGACGCATCTTAATAACCTTTTTGACAACCTTGTATGCCAGTGGATCTACCTTCGCCCAGGCATTCATCGCAAGATCGTATCTGGCCAGTTTTTTATCCCTGACCATTTTCATGTTGATAAGTAGGCGTCTTTCCGCATCAAGCTTTTTCATGTCTGCATTATCCGTGATAATACCCGTATATTCACGTGCCCAATAATCAAGAAGGTGCTGCAGCATGTCTTGCCGATTCTTAAAATGCCAATAAAATCCACTTCTTGATATATCCAACTGCTTGGCAAGCCTTTCGATTTTGACGCCCTCAACACCTTCCGCCTCAAGTGTATCAAGCGCTTTTGCAAGCCATTGATCCTTGCTCACGCGTCTGTTTTTATTTATTTTGGGTGTTTTCATTTTATAGGATCAAATTTTTACTGGACACTACTGTACAGTATGTTTATCATATATCAAAAGCCTTAAAAAACCAACATTGGTATGCTGGCAAAACACAAAAAACATCCTACAAAGGAAAATAACATGAACATCGAAATCAAGGAACACTTTATTGAGGCATGGGAAAAGCACTTCCCCGGTTGCGACCTGCCCATCGCCTGTTTTTACTCCAATGAGCTGAATAACGTGGAGCTTCCGAATGCTCCCAAGCCTAATGCCAAGGGGTTTACATGTATTTTCAGCCAAATAGCTCCAGTAAGGAAAGGGCGCGGCCGGGCCTTTAATAAAGAAAATTTAGGGTGTTTCGGGAGCTTCCTACCTTTTGGTTTTGATACCGAAGTCAGCGAGGATGTTAAGAACTACGTCTGTAATGTGGACCGTGTTAAAAAGAGCTATGCGCATGTTGATAGCATGTATGAACACCGCCCCCCCAAACAGGCTGCTGGGAAATACCTTGTGTTCAAGCGTTGGGATACACTTGAAGAAAAAGATGATCCCCAGGTGGTTTTTTTCTTCGGCAACCCGAATGTTATCGCCGGACTCCATGGATTGGCAAATTTTGACGCGATGACACCCTACGAAGTGATTGCACCGTTTGGTACGGGTTGTGATTCAATTGTTGGTTTTGCAATGCAC
>JAAELZ010000543.1 GCA_024226105.1 Pseudomonadota bacterium
ATCACCGCCTTGCCTGCGGCAGCCAGTGTTTCGATAATGCGGTAAATATCCTCTTTTGCCCCAACATCAACGCCGCGCGTGGGATCATCCAGAAACATGACATCAGGGTTCACCAGAACCCACCGTCCAATCAAGACCTTTTGCTGATTGCCGCCGCTCAGCGAGTCTACGCAATGCTTCGGCGAAGCCGCTTTCAGCAGGGTTTTCGCGGCAATCACATCACAGCTTGCAAATTCTTTTTTCACGTTGAGCCAGCCGTAGGCGCTGTAGCGTTCCAGTGAGGCCATCGACATGTTGTCATAGACGCTCATTTGCATCATCAGTCCGGCCAGCTTACGGTCTTCAGGCAAAAGTCCTAATCCCTTTTCCATAGATTTTCTGGGAGATTGCGGTGTATACGGCTTCCCCTTCAGCGTAATGGCCCCGGCATGAATCCTGTCCAATCCGTACAGGGCCTTGCCGATTTCAGTCCGCCCGGCGCCGACCAACCCGGCAACCCCCAAAACTTCACCGCGCCGCAACGCAAAGCTGACATTCTTCAGCGTCTGCGTACACAACTCATCAACCCGTAACACTTCCTCTTCCGCGCAATGGATTGCCAGATTCTGGGATTGATCGATAGATCGGCCGACCATCATGGTGATCAACTCGTCAACCGTTGTTTTCCCGGTCGGCCTGGTGCCGACATATTCCCCGTCGCGCAGAACCGTCACCCGGTCGGCGATGCGAAAGATCTCGTCCATTTTGTGGGAGACATAGATAATGGCCACGCCGTGCTGTTTCAGGTCTTCGATCAACTCGAAAAGGTTCTCGACGGCATCCTCAGTCAGTGAACTGGTCGATTCATCCATCACGATGACTTTGGCATTGAAACTCAAGGCCCGCGCAATCGCCACTAATTGCATTTCACCGGTGGAAAGATCGCGTACCAGGCGATTGCCGGGCATATCGTCAAGTCGTACCTTGTTCAGAAACGGGCGGCAAAATTCTTCGCTGCGTGTGCGGTTATCGAACATGGTCTCACGAAAATGAAGGTTCCGCAGCACGATATTTTCTTCAACCGTCAGGTTTGAAAACAGATCGATTTCCTGGAAGATAATGCTGATTCCAAGACGCTGGGCATCAATTGGGGAATGCAGACGAACTTCCTTGCCATCCCAGTAGATGCTCCCGGAGTCAGGGGGATACACTCCTGACAGGATTTTCCCCAGGGTACTTTTACCCGCTCCGTTTTCTCCCAGCAAGGCGTGCACTTCGCCGGCCTTAATGTCTACACTGACACCATCCAATGCCTGCACGCCGCCGAAGTGTTTACAAAGATGTTTCGCTTGCAATATCATAAGTGTCTTTCCAG
>JAAELZ010000544.1 GCA_024226105.1 Pseudomonadota bacterium
GATCAGGGTGCTTTGTTTGATAGCCCGTTGCGTATATTATTGTGAAAAACAGGACTACATACATAATCGAGCCCGCATACCCGCTGGTGGCCAGGTCCTTTACAGCTCTGGGTAGTAATACCTGGTAATTTTTATGGGGCAATATTCTGGCTCTCTATCATGAATGCACTCATTTTTCACAGGATCCCGACTAAAAACCTTGATTAGAGACAAGACCTGATCGTGTAAAAGCAAGGATAAACAGCCTTTCCCCCAGAATCAACAAGTTATTTAGTGAGCTTTGAATGCAGGCCAACAACCATGTACTGTTTCCGATATTGACAACGCAAAGCTGACGGATTTAAGCGATCTTCTGCCGTCGTGTGTACTATCCATTGTGGCGATACGCCTTAACGACCCGGCATCCCTGTCGAACGACGCTGCCCGGAAAACAATTGCTTCAAAGTAATGATAATCAGACGGTCACTATCTACTTTGTCACGTATTTATCAATAAGTCGGCTACTTCCCGATATCTCCCGGTCGTTTGTTGCACAATTTCGGCCGGTAGTACGGGGCCTGGCGGTGTTTTATCCCAATCCAGAGTCTCCAGATAATCACGCACAATCTGTTTATCGAAAGAAGGCGGGCTAATACCCGGTTTATAGGTTTTAACGGACCAGAATCGAGAGGAATCGGGGGTTAATACTTCGTCAATCAAAATCAGCTGATCATTCTCATCTAATCCAAACTCAAATTTGGTGTCTGCGATTATTATGCCCTTTTCCAGCGCATAGGCCGCCGCCTGCTGGTACAAATCGAGGCTGGCCTGCTTTACCTGTTCTGCTAACGATTCACCTAACAAATCCTGCATTTCCTCAAAACTGATGTTGGCGTCGTGCTCTCCCTTGCCTGCTTTGCTTGAAGGCGTAAACAATGGTTGCGCCAGTTGACCTGCCATTTGCAACCCTTCGGGCAGCTCGATTCCGCAAACTTTGCCGGTTCTCTGATAATCCTTCCAGCCTGACCCAATGATATACCCACGGACAATAGCTTCTATCGGCAGTGGTTTTAGTTTCTTTACGACAATGGCTCTGCCATGCAAATAAGCCTGTTCCTGCTGCGTGAGGCCCAGATCCTCTACTTTTTTATTACTAAGCTGGTTGGGAATAATATGACTTAACTTGTTAAACCAGAAGTTAGCGACTTCTGTCAATATGATGCCTTTGCCATCTATGGGGCTCGGCAGTATCACATCGAAAGCAGATAACCTGTCCGTTGTTACGATAAGCATGGTTTTGTCATCGATATCGTATATATCTCTGACCTTTCCCTGGTGTATCAAGGAGAGTGATTGAATCATAGGCTGGTTTTCTTTTTTCATTTTCCCGGGCTGTAACTAAAGGCGAATTGGACTGCTAAAGCTTTCAAAATCAGTCGCAATTATGAGGTTACTTAATTTATGTGTAAACCCAAATCTGCAGGGTGTTATCAAAATTCACGCAAACTGAACCTGCCCATGCAAAAGGTGCAAAAGGGGTCCGTGCCCTTAACTATCGGATTTGCTCTTTCCTGGTCGGCCTCTTCTGGGAACCCGGGTACAGTATACCTGTTTTCGTCAATACGAAATGTAATGATACTAGCCGATCGGGCGCGTCGGGAGTATAAACTGCGGCTGCAAAATTGGCTTTGTTTTGGGTATCGGTGATAACGTTAAGGTGGTCATAACAGTGTCTCAGGCGGATATTTATCCTTGAAACGAGACTGGATTAATCGAATTTGCCGCAGGATATCATCTGACAACTTTTCTGGCTGATGATTTTGCAACAGCTTTTTAATATCTTCATCGATACGCTCTATTAGCGTTTGATCGCTGACATTTCCCGAGCTAACCGGATAATTTCCACCATGGTAGCGCGAATTCCAGTACTCTTCGCGGCAATGTTGTGCTGTGTGAGGATGTGCAAGATAGTTGCCCTGTACACCGGCTTCGCGGGTGAGGTCGCGTGCCAGCATTTCATCGTCGACCTTAATACCCTTCCAGAGCTGGCGCAACAGGCCGACCTGGTCATTACAGAATGCCAACGAATGCCGTGAAAATGTAATACCTTCGTCGAGCATGCCGAGATAGTCGCAGGTCACAGGACGTGCATAAAACGCACTCATCATATTGTTGGAAACTTCCCACACGGAATCCTCACCAAAACGCCTCGCCGACGAGCAACCACCAATACCAGTCGCCGAAGGTAAATCCAGTGAACGCATCACCTGGCAAATAGCGAGATCACCCAGATATAATTGTGAGAAACCACCAATACCGCCAGTAGCGGCCTCCATAAAACTCACATCCGAACCCAACATACAAAAACTTCCTGGGCGTACCAGGTGGCTAAGCACCAGTGCGGCCAGATCGGTTGCCAGGGCGTGTACCAGACAGCCCGCTATGGTGATAGGCGACGATGCACCGCCGATTGCTATCGTGCCAACCATCAAAGGAATACCGTACTCGATGCCACGTATAATTTGGTCGGTGTGAGTTTTGGCGTAGTAAATTGGCAGCGGCGTTATGAGCTGCGTGAAATATGGTTTTTCCACCAGTTTGTCGCGACTACCGCGAATTGCTTCGGCAATTTCGATAACGACGTCCAGGCTCTCGGCATTTTCACAGAGATACTCCAACGGTTTTGAAGTATGTTCGACCATCACGGCAAATTCATCAATTTCGCCATGAATATTTGACTGCTCAACAATTTTGCAAGCGACAGCAGCACCGTCAATATGCGGCAGAGCATCAACCAGTTGCGTGATCTTAACCAGATCATCGCGATTGCTATCGCGGGGCTCACCACTGGACTCATCGTACACCTTAATCCCCGTCATACCGGCAAAAAACCAGCTGTGATGCCTGTCCAGAGTAATGCACTCGCTCGCGCTACGATTCCACAGCTTTGTGCTACGCGCGGTAGACTGAATTGCCTCTCGTACCAGCTCGGTAGGGAACCGCACCAATCCATCGCCCCCCACCTCACAGCCAGCATTGCAAAAATACGCAAGCGCATCGGTGGCGTCCGCATCAAAACCAATACCAGTTTCGCGCATTAGCTCGAAAGTGGCATCAATAACCTGGTTTACAGCATCTTCGCTGAGCGGCTGGTAAGGCGGTAGAGCCTGATCAACCAGGCCAATATCTTGTGTCCGATCCACCTTGGCGGCATTTTCGACCGCCAACCACTTGTCGGCTCGTGCTCTTCTTCTATGCATTGATCACCGGGTAACAGAATTTTGTAAGACTATTCGCAGTATTAAATCCACTTAATACAGGCCACGATTGTAATCAATTATCTACAATAAAGCTCCTTTCGCCCAGGAAGATTTCCATACCTGCCCAGCCGATGATGCTCACTCTGCTGATCGCCACTATCCTGTCAAGCGTCTGCGGCAGGGGTACTAGCGGTGGTACTACCACCACAAGCAACCACACTAGACAATCGCAATGCACCTGCAACCCGCATACGCTTCATTTATGCCTGAATTTGTTAAGGAACTCAGCACTACTGTCAATGATACCGACTCAAATTACCAGGACGGTCAATTTCTGGATGGCCGAGCTACAGATTTGGTAGAGCAGGCGAAAAGGCCGTTTTTAAACCAGGTTGAAAAAAATAGTAGGGAAAGACGTTTTTTCTGCTACGGGTGGGCGGGTGATATAGCGACACAGGCGCTCCAGTTTTTCCGTATTGTACGCAGCGTATTTTGGCAATCTCCGGACAAGCAATCA
>JAAELZ010000545.1 GCA_024226105.1 Pseudomonadota bacterium
ATATCGTTATCCAGGCAGCAATAATAGTCCGTCTATACTCTGACTGCACTCCGTCTATGCCTGAAGACAGAAATCAGTCGCCCTTCGGACGGCAGCAGCCCTGAAAAGGTTAATTCCGACAGCTTTTAAAGCGGCGCAATATCGCACCGCTTTAAATCCCCGCACCCGGAGATGTTTAACTCCGGTTCGTCGGTCTAATTCGGACATTGTCGCCTTGCTGCCGGCGCGCCGGCGGTATCGGTCTTTGAATTCGTCAGTCTGTTCATATTGTCTTCGCCTGGCTGGACGCTGCTCCTTTTGAGTATAGCGAAGATAATAATATTTCTTCCCGGCTTTGACGGGGCAATCATTTACAAAGGGGCATCCGGCACAGGTCACAGGACAGAATCCCTGAATAAACCGGTCGTCATTCACATCAGACTTTTCCGGCTTATTTCCTTTAGGGCATGATACGACATGCCCATCATCGGAAAATTCAAAATCGGCCAAGGTGACCGGTTTACTTTTCCCAGCCCCCATCGTCGGCGCTACGACTTCGACTCCTTTCGACTTCGCCGCTTCGATATTGTCATCGCTGCCGTAAAGAGAATCAGCACTGACCACTTTAGCGCCAAGTTCCCGTTCTTCTACAGATTCTATTGCGGGGAGCAAAGCCAGCGTATCGCTCTGACACGCTTTTTCTGTTTTGACGTAAGCTATCAGGTTAAGGGTCACCGCTTTTCCTGTTCATCGGCAGTTTCGGTATAAGTCACCATGACCTGAACCTGATAGCCCTGACCTTTATGCCCGCTGTAAGTCGCATCCGGATCGGACGGATTTTGGAGGGAATCGGAGGGGATTTCTTTCGGTTTTTTTATTTTAACCGGATTATCC
>JAAELZ010000546.1 GCA_024226105.1 Pseudomonadota bacterium
ATGTTCAGGATATTTCGATTCTCTGGAACAGCGAGAATCAACTCATTGACGTGGTTGGAAACTGCAGCTGCCCCCTGCATTTTAACTGCAAGCACGTGGTGGCGGTTTGCCTGGCCTATCGCGCAGCCAACCGCTTATCGGTAAACAGAAAAGCGGCAGGTAATTTTGACTGGCTGGAAAATGTCCAGCGTTCGGGCCAGGCCGAATCCTACCGGGCGGATCAACCGGATTGTGTCGTCTTTATATTGAGCGAGTCGGACCGCAAACCTTTTGTACAGGTTGAGCTTAAGGTCTCAAGAAGGCTAAAACGGGGCGGTATGGGCGTAGCCCGCAATGTTGCGATTGCGAATATTGCCAATCCCTACCTGCGCCCTGCCTACGCCAGTCGTCTGGACGCCGACATTACGCGCCTGTTGTTGGCATCCGATAACGATAGCTGGCAGAGTCAGAAGGTTTTACGGCGTTCTGCGGGTGCCCTTGCGCTTGAGAAGATGGTCAGTTCCGGGCGTTGTTTCTGGCGCGGGCTTGAAACGCAAGCGCTGTCTTCCGGGCCAACAAAGTCGCTTGATATATACTGGCAGGAACAAAGTGATAAAAAGCTTAAACTTGTGCTTAGTGCGGGTGAATTCAGCCGCCTGATACTGACGGATCCATCACTTTATCTGGATACCGATAAGGGCAAGGTGGGCGAACTCGACAGTATGGGACTGAATGCTGAACAGCTTCAGCAATTAGTGGAGGCGCCGGAGTTAGCGCATGACCAGGCTCAGGAGTTCAGCCGATTGCTGGTTAAGCGCTACAGTGATCTGGGTATTCCACCACCGCGTAGAATTGAGGTCAAAAAGGTGGAGGGCATCAAACCGATGCCGGTGCTTGAGCTGGACCGAATCATTGAAAATGGGCAAAACATGCGCTGCGTGCGCCTGCAATTCAAATATATCGACTGGGCGGTTCCGGGATCAGAAGGGCGCCCTAAAACACTCATTGAGGATGGCGAAAAACTAATCGAAATTCGCCATGATGAGGCGCGGGAATCTGAGCTTTCCGCTCTCCTGCAGGAGCTCGGATTTATGCCTTATCGACGTATCGAAAACAGTGAGCTTCTCTACGTCGCACCGGGCAATGATGCGGGACAAAGCAGTATTGGCCTGTGGGCGAAATTCCTCAACGATTCTGTCCCGGAGCTGCAAGAAAATGGCTGGGAGATTGTTCGTCAGCAGGCGTTCGGTCTGGATTTTTATGAGGCGGATCACTACTGGGGAGAAATCGAAGAAGAAACGCACGACTGGTTTAACCTTCGCCTCGATATTGAAATCGATGGCCGGCGAATATCCCTGTTAAAACTGTTGCTACCTTTGCTCGACGAGTTTGAGCCCGAATACCTTCCCGAGACAATTTACATTCCCCTGGATGAGGCTAATTATGTATCGCTAAGCGCTGATGAAATTCGCCCCTACCTGCAAACTTTGTATGAGCTATACGATACAGCTCAAGCTGATGAGGATCACGTGCGTTTGTCGCGATATGATGCGGCGCTTTTATACGACCTGGAAAATCAAACCAATTTGCAATGGCAGGGTGATGCCTTTTTGCGTGAGCTGGGTGAAAAATTAAGCCATTTTGAGGGGGTAACACACTGCCCGGTACCCGACGGCTTTCTGGGAACATTGCGTGACTATCAGGAGGCTGGCCTGAACTGGCTGGCATTTCTGAGAGAGTACCGGTTGAACGGTATACTGGCAGATGACATGGGGCTGGGGAAAACCGTGCAGACCGTGGCACATATTCAGAATGAAAAACAATCTGCTCGATTGACTAAACCCGTGCTGGTGATCGCGCCAACCAGTTTGATGGGTAACTGGCGGCGCGAAATCAATCATTTTGCGCCCGGGCTCAAGGTGGTTGTATTACAGGGGCCTGATCGCCGCCATCGTTTTTCCGGCATTTCCGGTGCCGATGTGGTGTTAACAACCTATCCTCTGCTACCACGTGATTCTGATACCCTGCTGGCGGAACAGTATCATTTACTGGTGCTGGATGAGGCGCAGTTGATAAAAAACCCGCGCGCTAAAGCCGCGCAGGTGGTACGTAAACTCCAGACCAAACACCGCCTGTGCCTGACCGGCACGCCGATGGAAAATCACCTTGGCGAACTCTGGGCGCAGTTTGATTTTTTGATGCCGGGTTTTCTGGGTAACCTTAAAACCTTTAAGCGTGTTTACCAGAATCCGATCGAAAAGCATGGTGATGGGGAGCGCCGGGACCAGTTGGCGCGCCGCGTGGCGCCTTTTATGTTGCGGCGTAAAAAAGATGAGGTGGAAAAGGAGTTGCCACCTAAAACTGAAATGATTCGCTCTGTACCCCTGGGTAAGGCCCAGGCGGCGCTGTATGAAACCATTCGCCTTTCGATGGAGTCACGGGTACGTGAAACCATTGCCAGCAAGGGGCTGGCGCGCAGCCATATTACGATTCTGGATGCTTTGCTGAAACTGCGTCAGACCTGCTGTGACCCGGGCTTACTTAAATTGCAACAGGCCAAACAGGTGAAGGAATCGGCCAAGCTGGAAATGCTCATGGAGATGCTGCCCGAACTACTTGAAGAGGGCCGCAGAATATTGATATTTTCGCAGTTTGTCAGCATGTTGAACCTCATTGAAACTGTGCTGAACCAAGAAGAGATCGGGTACCTGAAATTGACGGGGCAGACGCGTAAACGTGATGAAGTGATAGAGCAATTTGACAAAAAGCAGGCCGATGTTTTTCTAATTAGTCTGAAAGCGGGCGGGGTAGGCCTGAATTTGACTTCTGCTGATACGGTGATTTTGTATGACCCCTGGTGGAACCCGGCAGTCGAAGCCCAGGCCATGGATCGTACGCATCGCATCGGGCAGGACAAACCGGTGTTTGTGTACAAATTGCTAACCGAGGGGACGGTGGAAGAAAAAATCCTCGCCCTGCAGGAGCATAAAAAGGCGCTGGCCGAGGGAGTCTATGGAAAACCCGGAGAACATAGTGGAAACCTCAGCAATGAAGATATTCAGGTCTTATTTGAGCCCTTAGGGTAGAAATAACAGGAGGCGGTTCCAGAATGTTCTCCTTAGCCCGAATAATTCGTGAAATATCCGGGTTAGAGAGCGTACTGCAAAAGGCTGACAGGCTAACTTCTCCCTTGGAAAAAGGGGGGTAGAGGGGGATTTATAAGGGTAATTAACATGTGATAGTTTGCCATTATATATTGAGTTCAAATCCCCCCTGGCCCCTCTTTGCTAGAGAGGGAGGCTCTATGAGAGAGTAATCAACCTTTTTCGAAGAATTGTGATAATTATCACATTAATGCATTTTCCTTCTCCATAAACTAATCTCTCGAATTGATTAATTATTAATGGAAAAATCAGTTCGTCAGGGAAATGTCGCTTAAATCCGGCATACATTTAAATGGAAATAAGGAGATTCAAAATGAAGTATTCAATGATGACACTGCCCGCGCGTGCAGCTAAAACCGCGCTTGTTCTGGTTCTGGTTTCGGTATTCTCGACTGCGGCGATGGCCGAGAAAATCAACCTCAATACTGCTGATGCCGAAACCATGCAGTATATACCCGGAATCGGTTTGAGCAAGGCCGAGAAAATTATCGAAATACGCGATCAGGCCGGCAAGTTCGCTACCATGGATGAAATTGACGCGGTGCCGGGAATCGGCGAACGCACCATGCTGGACATCCGTAAATACGGCTCGCTTGACTCGGGTGTAAGTGTATTAACCGAAGAGATGAAGGCCAACCAGCCTGCTCGTTCGGCTTCAAGTGCGGCCGAGGACGGTCCTGTAGCCTCGAGTTCCTGAGCGAAACGTCGTTACTTAAAAGGGAGCCTTCGTGCTCCCTTTTTTTGTGATGCGCGCATTGCTTCATAATGATTTTATTATGGTAGGCATCATTATTATTGAATTTTACTTATACTGAATATCCTTATAATGCCGGGCAGTTATTAATCAACCGAGGATAGTTCTCATGGCATTAGACCAATCAGCACGTTATTCAGACCTGAGTCTGAAAGAAGAAGATTTAATCGCAGGTGGCAAGCACATACTTGTCGCTTACAAAATGAAGCCGGCTGAAGGTTACGGCTACCTGGAAGCAGCTACGCACTTTTCAGCTGAGTCCTCTACCGGTACCAACGTTGAAGTATCTACAACAGATGACTTCACCAAAGGCGTTGACGCACTGGTTTATTACATTGACGAAGCTACTGAAGATATGCGCATTGCCTATCCTTTAGAGCTTTTTGATCGAAACATGATTGATGGTCGCATGATGATTGTATCTTTTCTGACGCTGGTTATTGGTAATAACCAGGGCATGGGTGATATCGCCTATGGAAAGATGATTGACTTTTACGTACCTGCGCGTGCTATTCAGTTGTTTGACGGCCCGGCAAAAGATATTTCGGATCTGTGGCGCATTCTGGGTCGCCCGGTTGTTGATGGCGGTTACATCGCTGGAACCATCATCAAACCTAAGTTAGGCCTGCGCCCTGAGCCTTTTGCCAGAGCAGCATACCAGTTCTGGCTGGGTGGTGATTTCATCAAGAATGATGAGCCGCAAGGAAACCAGGTTTTCTGCCCGGCAAAGGACGTTTATCCTTTGGTGGCAGATTCACTTAAACGTGCACAGGACGAGACAGGTGAAGCCAAGTTATTTTCTGCAAATATTACTGCGGACGATCACTTTGAGATGTGTGCTCGTGCTGACTTTATACTCGAAGCCTTCGGTGAAGATGCCGACAAGGTTGCATTCCTTGTTGATGGTTATGTAGGCGGCCCGGGTATGGTTACCACTGCACGTCGCCAGTATCCTAACCAGTATCTGCACTACCATCGCGCGGGCCACGGTGCGGTAACATCACCTTCTTCTAAGCGTGGGTATACAGCGTTTGTTCTGGCCAAAATGTCACGCCTGCAAGGCGCTTCCGGTATCCACGTGGGCACAATGGGTTACGGTAAAATGGAAGGCGAAGCGGATGATAAAGTCATCGCCTACATGATTGAGCGCGATGAGTGCCAGGGCCCGATCTATTACCAGGAGTGGCACGGCATGAAGCCGACCACTCCGATTATCTCCGGTGGCATGAACGCGTTGCGCCTGCCTGGTTTCTTTGAGAACCTGGGTCACGGTAACGTAATCAATACTTCAGGTGGTGGTTCATACGGCCATATCGATAGCCCGGCTGACGGCGCGAGATCTTTACACCAGGCATATCAGTGCTGGAAAGAAGGTGCTGACCCAATTGAGTTCGCCAAAGAGCACAAAGAATTTGCGCGCGCTTTTGAATCCTTTCCGGGTGACGCAGACCAGATTTTTCCTGGCTGGCGTGAAAAACTCGGTGTGCATAAGTAAGCCGGCTGGCTTGGCCAATGCTCCATCAATGTGGCTCTGACGAATTCCGCCAACGACACTTTGATGGAGTGCCAAAAAAAAGCCTCCGACCCTGGGGGCTTTTTTGTTAGTGTCCAAATAATGTAATATTTCGCAGAATGCGGTGAAGCATGAACCGCATCGGTTTTCTAAAATGATGCGGTTCATGCTTCACCGCATCCTGACGTCCGAATAACATGTCAAACGATAATACCCATCAGTACCTTATCAGTGATGAGCCTTTTTACGCGCCTCAGCAAGACGAGGTAGAACTCTATGAGGCGGCTTACGCAGCACGCCTGCCTGTGATGATTAAAGGCCCGACGGGTTGCGGTAAATCCCGTTTTATTGAGTACATGGCCTGGAAGTTACAAAAGCCGTTGATAATGGTAGCGTGTAATGAGGATATGACTGCATCTGATCTTGTCGGCCGTTATCTGCTGGATGCAGATGGTACACGCTGGCTGGATGGCCCGTTGACAACGGCAGCACGAACAGGTGCCATTTGTTATCTGGATGAGATTGTTGAAGCACGTCAGGATACGACCGTGGTTATTCATCCTTTAACGGATCATCGCCGTACTCTGCCGCTGGACAAAAAAGGTGAGCTGATTCAGGCGCACCCGGATTTCCAGCTGGTTATTTCCTATAACCCCGGCTATCAAAGCCTGATGAAGGACTTGAAACAGTCCACCAAACAGCGCTTTTCCGGGCTGGATTTTGATTACGCACCGAAATCTGTGGAAGCCGATATTGTTGCAAAAGAAACGGGCATCAGTGTTGATATTGCCGAAAAACTGGTGAAAATGGCACATACCGCACGTAATCTCAAAGGCCATGGCCTGGACGAGGGGATTTCTACCCGCTTGTTGGTTTACGCCGCGCAGTTGATGAATCAGGGTGTCAAGCCGACTGCTGCATGCAGAATGGCGCTGGTAAGGCCGATTACCGATGATGCGGATATTCGGGATACGCTCGATAATGCGATTGATGCGCTTGGTTTCTAAAGAGCCAATTGGTGATTGATACTGTTGAAGATAGTTCCGTATGTACTCCCCCCTTTGATAAAGGGGGGTCAGGGGGGATTTGCGAAAGATTATCGATGTTAGAAACTTTCAATGTTTTGTCTAACCATATTAATCCCCCTCTATCCCCCTTTGTCAAAGGGGGAGGTGTTTCCTTCCGGATTCTTTGCAGGCCTCAGGGTTATATATGACCACCGTCCCTACAGCTCCGCTGTCTGAAAAAGTCGTCAGCATTTATCGCAGTGAACTCAGGTGTAACTTTGAGCAAATTGACGATATTTTCGACGGCTGTCTGGAAGAAGCTCTGGATATTCTGAGCGAGCAGGGTATCAAAGACTATCTGGAAGGCGCATCGCTGGTTTGTATGATCGGGCGCGGTGTCGAGCCGGTGCTGGTGTTTCTTGAAGAAATCCCGCAAATTGC
>JAAELZ010000547.1 GCA_024226105.1 Pseudomonadota bacterium
CTCACACCGCGGCACTATGCTTATCTAAAAATCTCGGAAGGCTGTAACCACCGCTGCACCTTCTGTATCATTCCGGACTTACGCGGCGACCTGGAAAGCCGCCCTGTGGGCCAGGTTATACAGGAGGCCGAAGCCCTGGTCAGTGCGGGCGTAAAAGAACTGCTGGTGGTCTCGCAGGATACCAGCGCCTACGGCATTGACCTTAAATACAGACCCGAGTTACTTGGCACAAAAATGGTGCGAAATCACATTCAAGACCTGGCGCAGGAGCTGGGGCAACTGGACGCCTGGGTCAGAATGCACTATATCTATCCCTATCCGCACGTGGATGCATTGATCCCCCTGATGGCAGAGGGCCTGATTTTGCCCTACCTCGATATCCCGTTTCAGCATGCCAGCCAGGGTGTGCTTAAAGCCATGAAACGCCCAGCGCACGCCGAAAAAGTATTAAAACGGATTGAGACATGGCGTGAACTGTGTCCGGACATTAGTTTGAGAAGTACCTTTATCGTCGGCTTCCCCGGGGAGACCGAAACGGATTTTCAGATTCTGCTCGATTTCCTGGATGAAGCCCAACTCGATCGGGTCGGCTGTTTCACCTATTCGGCGGTGGAGGGCGCCAAAGCGAATGCCCTGCCAAACCCTGTTGATGAAGTGATTAAGCAGGAGCGCCTTGAAACCTTCATGGACCGACAAGCGCAGATTTCCGCAGCCAAACTGCAGACCAAAATAGGCCAGACCCTGGACATCATCATTGACGAAGTGGGCGAAGATGGGGCGATCGGGCGCAGTAAGGCCGATGCACCTGAAATTGACGGCGTAGTGCATATTCTGGGCGACGCTACAAAAATGCAGTGCGGTGATCTCATTCAGGTTAAAATTGAAGCCGCTGACGCACATGATTTGCAGGGGGTTGTTGCGGACACCCTTTAGATATTTCAGCCTACGAGCTATCGGATAAATTTTGATTCCTGCATTTCGATTGCAATGGCCCGATAAATAATAAACCTCAATGGAATAAGCCTCCATGAACATGCAAACCACCTACCTTGGCATGCAACTTAAGAACCCGCTGGTTCCCTCGTCTTCACCACTGTCGAAAGATATCGACAGCGCAAAAAAGCTGGAAGATGCCGGTGCCGCTGCGCTGGTGATGAACTCTCTTTTTGAAGAAGAAATACGCATGGAAGACGAAATGCTGGATGATTTCTTTAAGCATCTGGTAAAAACCACGGATATTGCGGGCGACAGGGTACTGCCCGACATCATGTGCACAGCGATTGATGACTACCTGATGCATCTCATTCGCCTGAAAACCACGCTGGATATTCCTGTGATCGCAAGCCTCAACGCAGATACGCTGAGCGCCTGGGTAGGGCACGTTTCAGAAATTGAAGAATCCGGCGCCGACGCGCTGGAACTCAATGTCTACCACATACCCACCCGCATAGAAGAAAGTAGTGCGGATGTTGAAGCCCTGTATATAGACACCCTGACCACCATCAAAGAGAAACTGACCATTCCAGTGGTCATGAAACTGCCCTCGCAATTCAGTTCGGTTCCCAACATGGTGTATCGCCTGCAGCAAGCGGGCGCAGACGGGGTATCACTGTTCAACCGTTTCTACCAGCCGTCTATTGATCTTGATTCGCTTGACGTTATGCCGCAAATTCGGTTATCCACCTCGTACGAATCATTACTCAGTATGCGTTGGATCGCCTTTTTACGTGACCAGGTCAAGCTCACACTCGCGGCTACCAGCGGCGCGCATACCGTGGAGGATGCGCTACGTCTGCTGCTGACTGGTGCAGACGTAGTACATATGTGTTCAGCCCTGCTAAAAAATGGACCGGAACACCTCAGCGAAGTACTCAAAGGGATGCAACAGTGGATGGAAGAGAAAGGCTACGACTCTTTATCACAGTTTCAGGGCAGTGTCAGCCACGCGCAGGCGGCGAACCCGGCCGCGTATGCACGGGCCAATTATCTTCAGCTGCTGAAGAATTGGTGATCTAGTCACCTGTTTTTCCTGTGGTTCACCTAACGTCCCCCTTTATCAAAAGCGGGCTGAGGGGGGGGTTGACGACGGTTATACGATTATAAAAACCAGGCATTTCACACCTTCCTTCAAACCTCCCCCAACCCCTCTTTGACAAAGAGGGGTGTAATTACGCCCATCAACCTGGTGAAAATGGCGTTGATCTTTCAGCCTGCATTTGATGCGGCTCGTCCCTCACCACATCCTATAAAAATCCCTTTGCCGGGTTGCAACTACTCCGGCAAGGCATCAACATCGACCAGCTTGATAAGCTCATACGCCACTTCCTCATAAGGATGTGTTGCCTTAAGCGCCTTAACAGCTGCGTTGACAAGCCCATCTTCACACACCAGTTCAACCTTCCATTCCTCCAGCGTGGTAAGTTTTTTCCGGTCACCTATAGCAGGATCACTGCCGGGTAAAGGCCTGAACTGCCCCAGCCCCTTAACTTGCCAGCAGCATTGATCATAGCCCCCGACGCACCCTGCACCGACCTTAAACAAAGCCACTTTCACTGCCTCGAGAGCCTCCTGCGGAACAAAAAAACTTAGCTTGTACATTTTCACTGCCTCACGAAATAATTTGCATGACTGGAATTCGCATAGGATACTATTGACCGACCAATTATCCTACTCGAACGACTTATGGACCAGAACAAACTAGACGCTATCCAGGCACAGGCCTTTCGCGGTCTGATCGCCCACCTTCAAAACCGTACCGACGCGCAAAATATCGACATCATGAACCTGGCCGGCTTTTGCCGCAACTGCCTGAGCAAATGGATATTGGCGGCCAGCAATGAGCTCGATGGAGGGCTGGACTACGATCAAGCCCTGGAAATGGTATATGACATGCCTTACGCCAACTGGAAACAGAAATATCAGGAAAAGGCCAGTGACGAGCAAATCGAAACCTTTGAGAAAACCAAACCCCTGCACGCGAAGATCAGCGGTCATCGCTAATTAGACACTTACAACAGCCCCGTCATCGAGCGTAGCGCGGCAATCTAAATGTGTTTAGTATCTCGGTATAGATGCAAATAAATGCCACGTCACCACGCCCCGTTACGACAAATGGAACGATATAAAACTGTTTGGATGAAGTACTGGATGAAAAACAGACTGAATAGTACGCTACTTCAAATTCTCCCACTAACCGTGTGCCTGTTATGGGTAAGTCAGACGTGGGCCCAGGTAGAAGAGTCCATCACCATCAATGACAATCTTGACATTCCTGTAACGCGTTACGAAGCCTTCGCGGATGTAGCGCCAATACTATTGTGGCTACCATCATCGCGCGGCACCTCAAGCAAACAGGCGATCACAGCGGGGGCGCTGGGTGACCTTGACATCGAAACCTGGATTGTGGATCTGCATACTGCTTATTTTGTAGATACCGGGCGCGGTAGCGTACAAAATTTCCAGGCACAGGACATTGCCGATTTAATTCGACTTGCCACAAAACGAACAGCCAGGAAGGTCTATGTGATGACCACCGACGGCGTCGCGAAACCCGGACTTGAGGGCATCGCCCTGTATCAACAACAGGCGGCTCAGTCAGGTGAAAAATCAGCTGTTGGCGGCGCCATTTTATTTCACCCCAATCTCAGCTATCCCGCTATAGAACCCGGGAAGCCTGTTAGTTACGTGCCGATTGCCAGCAACAGCACCATTCCAGTTTACTTTATCCAGCCAACGATCAGCACCAAACAATGGCGAAGCCTGGAGCTTCAGGAAATCCTGCAGTCCGGTGGAAGCCCTGTTTTCATGCACCCCATGCCGGGCATTCATGCCGGGTTTCATATGCGGCCGGATGAAGATCTAAATGAAGCCGATTTTACGCAACGCGAACGCCTGCCCAAAGATTTGAAAAACGCAATTAAGTTGCTCTCTTTGCAGGCTGCAGTAGCGGCACCTGAAGATATTTCAACCCGGCC
>JAAELZ010000548.1 GCA_024226105.1 Pseudomonadota bacterium
CACTACTCGCGGCCGCACTATGGCGGGCGCACGCTCACTCTGGCGCGCCACCGGCATGACTGATGAGGATTTCAACAAACCCATCATAGCCATCGCTAACTCATACACCCAGTTTGTTCCCGGGCACGTGCACCTTAAAGACATGGGCGACCTGGTAGCGGGTGAAATTGCCAAAGCAGGTGGTGTTTCAAAAGAATTTAATACCATTGCGGTGGATGACGGTATCGCCATGGGCCACGGTGGCATGCTGTACAGCCTGCCTTCACGCGAGATTATTGCCGATTCAGTTGAGTACATGGTCAACGCACATTGCGCTGATGCACTGGTGTGTATTTCCAATTGCGATAAAATCACACCAGGCATGTTAATGGCTGCCTTGCGGCTCAATATTCCAGTTGTTTTTGTTTCCGGTGGACCGATGGAAGCGGGCAAGGTTAAATGGGATGATCAGGATCGTCACGTAGATTTGATCGACGCGATGATTGCCGGCGCGGATGACAGCGTTGATGAAGATGGCGTTGAACGCATGGAACGCTCAGCCTGCCCGACCTGTGGCTCCTGCTCAGGCATGTTTACCGCCAACTCGATGAACTGTCTGACCGAGGCTTTAGGCCTTTCGTTGCCGGGCAACGGAACGATCGTGGCCACTCATGCAGATCGGGAACGCCTGTTTCGCAAAGCTGGCGATATAATCGTCAGGCTAACCAAACGCTATTACGAACACGATGACGAAAGTGTACTGCCACGCTCCATCGCAAATTTTGCCGCCTTTGAAAACGCCATGAGTCTCGATATTGCTATGGGCGGCTCAACCAACACCGTTTTACATCTGCTCGCAGCAGCGCAGGAAGGTGAAGTCAATTTCAGCATGACTGATATCGATCGACTGAGCCGGGTTGTGCCTAATCTGTGCAAAGTTGCGCCCGCCACACAGGACTATCATGTTGAAGACGTACATCGTGCGGGTGGTGTGATGGCGATTCTCGGCGAACTCGACCGTGCCGGCTTGTTAAACAGCAAATGCCGGACGGTGCACGCAGAAAATATGGAGAATGCCCTTTCTTTGTGGGATGTGCGCCTGACCACGGATAAAAAACGGTTTGATTTCTTCAAAGCTGCACCCGGCGGGGTACCGACCCAAACTCCCTTTTCTCAATCACGACGCTTTGACTCGCTCGATATGGATCGTGAGAATGGCTGTATCCGTGAGCAAAAATATGCCTACAGCCAGGATGGTGGCCTGGCCGTATTATTTGGCAACCTGGCGGAAGACGGCTGCATAGTCAAAACCGCCGGTGTTGACGAATCCTGCCTGACATTCTCCGGCCCCGCTCGTGTATTTGAAAGCCAGGAAGCCGCCGTAGTGGCGATACTTGGCAATGAAGTCACCAAAGGCGATGTCGTTGTTATACGCTACGAAGGCCCCAAAGGCGGCCCGGGTATGCAGGAAATGTTGTATCCAACCACTTATCTGAAATCCAAAGGCCTGGGTAAAGATTGCGCATTGATCACCGATGGCCGCTTTTCCGGGGGCACCTCAGGGCTGTCTATCGGCCATGCCTCCCCCGAAGCCGCAACCGGCGGCACCATCGGACTGGTGGAAGAAGGCGATACCATTGAGATCGATATCCCAAACCGCCGCATCAACCTCGCGGTCGATGAAACGACGCTCGACGCACGTAGAAGAAACATGGAAAGCAAAGGCAAATCGAGCTGGAAACCAAACCGGGAACGTAAAGTCAGCAAGGCATTACGCGCCTACGCAGCGCTGGCGACCAGTGCCGCAACCGGTGGAGTAAGAGACGTGGACCAGCTAAGTTAAGACCTACGTTCATAATCGTAGGGAGGACAAGTGCAGCGCATCCAGGAAACATTCCGGTATCCTACATAAGAGTATTCCTTTCAGCACATGACCGACAGCGCATCAAAAAACTACAAAATCATCCGAAAAGTGACGTTGGTCGGCAGCGTCCTTGATGGTTTACTCAGCATATTGAAAATCGCTGTCGGCCTGATCGGCCAGTCCCAGGCACTGATCGCCGATGGAGTGCATTCACTATCCGACCTGGCCACGGATGTACTGGTAATCTGGGCCGCGCGTCATGCAAAAGAAGGGCCGGACGAAAAACACCCCTACGGGCACGAGCGCATCGAAACCCTGGCCACCATGGTGCTATCCGTTGCGCTAATCGCAATCGCCCTGGGCTTCGCCTACGATGGGGTTTTACGTATACTGGACACAGACAGATTGCAGCAACCCGGCTGGCTGGTATTGATTGCCGCGGGCATTTCAATGCTGGCAAAAGAAGGCATTTATCACTACACGAACCGTGCTGCCGAGCAAATAAATTCGAATTTACTTCGTGCCAACGCCTGGCATTCGCGCAGCGATGCCGCTTCATCGCTAATTGTATTACTGGGTGTCGTCGGCGTGATGCTCGGTTTCGAATACGCCGATGCGCTGGCCCTGATC
>JAAELZ010000549.1 GCA_024226105.1 Pseudomonadota bacterium
AATATAAACTTTCAGTAATTTGGGAATAAGTTCGGGTGATGTGTCCCTGCCAAGCTGTTCGAGCACTTTTTTGTCAACGAGTTGAAGTGGTTCTTCTTCGATCGGGATTTCGAGCTGAGGCGAGGGGTCCTCCGGTGTCGGGCGGTGATTTGCTTCGGCAAAGGATTGAGTTAAGACCGCGATTTTGTTCAGCAAATTATCGCGGTCTACAGGTTTGGTGACGTAACCATCCATGCCGGCCTCGATAAACCGCTCTTTATCACCTTCCAGTGCGTGAGCTGTCAACGCGATAACGGAAATGTGGCCTTTTTCCCCGGGAAGTTTACGAATCAGGCGGGTTGCTTCTAAACCATCCATTTCTGGCATTGAAATATCCATCAGGATCACGTCGTAGGGTAGACTTTTTATCGCCTGAAGGGCTTCAAGCCCGTTTGCCGCCACATCCACCTGTAAATCTACGGATTCGAGTATATGTTTTATTACCATCTGGTTGGCGGGATTGTCCTCTACCAGGAGAACGCGTAATCCCGGGGCTGGTTTCCGGTATGCCAGTTCGTGCAGACTCGCTGTATCAGGCTTGTTCTGAAGCACGGTTTCAAGATCGACATGGAAAAAGAAAGTACTGCCCTTTCCCCGCTCGCTGCGAAAATCGAGCTCGCCCTGCATAAGCGAAACCAGGCGATAGCAGATCGCCAGGCCCAGCCCCGTTCCTTCGTGCGTACGGGAATGGCTCGGATCTACCATCGTGAATTCCTTGAACAGATCCCTGTGGTGTTCACGCCCTATACCAATGCCGGTATCTTGCACTGTGCAATAAAGGCGAAATTTGTTGTTAGCCAAATCGTTTGCACGGGCTCGGACGCTTACGCACCCCTCGGGGGTGAATTTGATCGCATTGCCGATCAGGTTAATCAGAACCTGGCGCAGTTGATCCGGATACCCCTTTACCCGATAGGGTAGTTCAGGTTCCAGGTCGAGGTCGAGTTGTATCCCGGTATTTTGTGCCTGTGGTGAGAACAGGTCAACGCAGCTTGAGAACAATTGCAATAAATTGAACTCAGTTTTCTCAACGTGAAGCTCGCCGGTCTCCATTTTTGTAAAGTCGAGGATATTGTTGATGATGGCGAGCAGTTGTTCGCCGGCACTGCGGCCTGTCTTTATCAGTTGTTGTTGTTTTTTGTTCAGGCTGGTATCTTTTAACATGCCAAAGATTCCAAGTACCGCGTTCATGGGAGTACGAATTTCATGGCTCATGGTCGCAAGGAAGCTGGATTTCGCCTGGTTGGCGCGCAACGCCTCGTCGTGAGCGACCTGCAGAGCCTCCCGCGCATCAATAAGTTCCTTTTCCCTCTGATTTTTTTGCTGTATAGCCTTCGACAGCTCGTTGGTTGCGGCAGCCAGATGCATAAGTTCCAGGCTGGAAGATTCCGGGAGTTGGAGCGGTGAAGGCTGATCCTCCGCTTTCTGTAGGTCATCCAGGCGCCGGTTGATCAAACGTATGGGTCGAACTGCCAGCCAGTTCAGCAGCAATATGCTCAGACAGGTCAAAAGAACGAGCATAGCAGAACTGAAAAACTGTAGTTTTGCGGCGTGGCTGTATATTTCCTGTTCTATCGGTTTGATGTCCCACTGAATGACGATGGAGCCGAAGTGCTCACCCGCAAAATCTACGGGGTATCGATAGTCCCGAATATCGCTTTCGCTTTTGTTGTGCGGCTTTCTTTTCTCGACCAGCACCACACTTTTTTCATTTTCCACGATCAGGCCGGTTATGCCTGAAGTGGTCTCCAGTGCCTGGGAGGCGATTGTATTGAGCAGCGGGATATCTTCTGATATGACGGCGTCCAGCATTGACGACGCTAGCAGACCGAAGGCACTTTCACTTTGCTGATCTACCTGCTTAAACGCAAAGTCGCTTACCATTTGCCGGATCTGCGAGCTCATCAGCAGGTTTACCACTAGAAGCGTGGTGCACAGGGCTACGATGAGTTGCAACCAGAGTGGCCGGCGTCTCAGGATTTTCGCTAGCAGTACCATGGAGGCGCCAATTCTTTTGCTATTAATTGTTTGCTGAAGCCTGGAAAAACTCGTCGCTTCGATCCATGGATTCCCTGATAAGCTGATAATCCGAGTCACTCGCAGGGAGAAATCCCTGCTTCTTGATCGGTTTCAATGCGGAAGGGTCGTCAAAGGCGAGCAACACCTCTTTGATTGATTCAACCTGGTTTGGGGGTAGGTCGGCGCTGGCGATCCAGGGCTTTGTAACATTTACAAAACGCGCGAGTTCTCTAATGGCTACGCCGTTCTTTTTCAATTTTTTAAAAGTGCTTTCTTTAAGTGCGCCGGCTGAATACTGACCGGAACCAACTGCGGTTCCGACCCGATCATGGCGACCAAGATATTCATAATTCGCAAGATCATGAGCATAGATACCGTTCTGTATTAGTAATAACTGTGACAGGTATCGCCCGATAGTCGAACGTTCATTCCCGAAGGCGAAGGTTTGACCTTTTAGCTGGCCAAGTGTCTGAATTGGGCCCTCTTCCTGAACACAGATGATGCCGTAAAAGATTTTGCTTCCCTTGCTGTTTTCCATCGCCAGCAACTGAATGTCGGGATTGCGCCTGTGGCTTGTTATGTAGGAGGCGGGTCCCATACGTGCGAAATCAACCCGACCACTTGCAAGATCATTGATACCCTGATCATAAGAACTCGCGACCTGAAGAGAAATATGGGTGGCTTCTGAAAATTTTTCTGTCAGGCTGGACTCAAGCGCATTGAGCAACGGTCGAAACATTTTTACCATCGTTGAGGCTTTGTCTGAGGTGTACACACCAAAAGTCAGGTCAATATCGGCGTATGCCGGGTTTGTCGTAGTTGAAAGGATTAGCAGGAGGATGATTGTAAAATTCTTCATTTCTTCATTCCATATTAGGTTCTTGGCATTACTCTGTATTAAGAGCAGGTTTCGCTTCAGCCAGAAAACCGGCAATACGGGGTGTTTATCGTAGCGACTATGTTTTCTGTGCGACTTGACGTGCTCAGTAGGACTAATAGCAAAAAATGTGCCAAATCCCTAAACTTAAGGAATCATCACGGGTTTCTCAATATAGGGCCGGTGCCTGATTCTGTTGCTACCCCGCATATTTGCATTAAGCGTCGCAGAATGCAATTTTGCATTTGCATTCTGCTAACTGCAATGCACGGCGCTTTTTTCGTGAAAAACAACGATTCCCTCCGGCCCTGAGAACAGGGAACGGGTAGCTACACCGGGGCTGGTTGATACAGGATGCATTTTTTTCAAGGTAACGGCTATCCCCGGTCTTAATCCTGGTAGAGAAGAACCATATCTACATGCTGAAGAACACAAATTCTTCGGATATAAGCGAGGCCCGGAGCGCGCCAAGCTGAGAGAAAGATTTGATCGGATCAGTAGCCCGGCGCTTGCCCGAGTCGCCGCGTCATTTATCAGGACAGGCACGATACCTGAACGTAAAGCTGTAAAAACTGTAGTCAGGTATCATGCCACCGGGATAGATGCGATTACAGCATTCCTACCAGCAATGGCTTTCGGCACCTCTTTGGAAAATCAGGCCGGGCCGTAGCCAGCCCCATTCCATGAAGTGCTCAAGCAGATGCGCATCTACATCATCCATTTCTACCATATATTTATGTCGCTGAATTTGTTTCATTGCCTCGACTGATGTAGGATTGTAAACCCTGAATATTTGGGCTCCCAAATTCCTGCCCATATTCACTATGGTCCATTCCAGGGCTGGCTCGTCAAGTGTCTGGGTATTGATTCTCCAGTACATGATCTGATTACCCAAAGGTCGGGCGTAAACGTCTTTTAGCAATATTTTGTTTTCAATCATATTTTAACCCTCTGCAATAATAGTTACTGAGTTTGCGTACCAGTTAACTAAGCAATATTCGTGCCAGGATATT
>JAAELZ010000550.1 GCA_024226105.1 Pseudomonadota bacterium
GTGTGATTAAAAAACACAATGCTGTGGTACAGGTCAATATTCAGACGGGGTTGCCGACCCTTTATGCAGATCAAAGCAAGCTCAGGCTCATTTTCTCTAACCTGATCAGCAACGCCATACAAGCCGCGGCC
The DNA here is from genome assembly GCA_024226105.1 of Pseudomonadota bacterium. Lineage (GTDB taxonomy): Bacteria > Pseudomonadota > Gammaproteobacteria > Arenicellales > Poriferihabitantaceae > JAAELZ01. Next base: position 132 of record JAAELZ010000550.1, read on the forward strand.
CAATCAGGCAATACGCCGGAAGTAATCCTTGAGGTAATGTCGAGGATCGGCAGCGGAACGCCGACAATACAGGTCGAAATTTTCGATAATGGGCCGGGTGTTGACGAACAGGAAATTGAACAACTATTCGAACCATTTTATACTACCCGGGCTCAGGGTACCGGCCTGGGACTGGCGATCGTAAAGGGCTTCGTTGAACAACATCATGGCTCAATACGTTTACACTCAAATTCAGATGGCATTGGCGCTGTGTGCACCGTTTTACTACCCATCTCCATGCTGACCGATACATCCACTACCTCTCCTGCTTCTGATACTGAGGCTATTACATGAAAAAAATACTGATCGTCGACGATGATGTCGCCAGTTGCCGCACTCTGGAATTGCATTTTACCCATCAGAATTTCAAGGTGCAGAGCGCCTACGATGTGGAGTCCGGCTTAAAAACAGCGGTGGCAATGCAGCCGGATTTAATTATCCTTGATATTAAAATGCCCGGTCGTAGCGGCCTGGAGGGCCTACCAGATTTTAGAAAAGCGCATCCGGACTGCAGTGTAATCATGATTACGGCTTTTCACGATATGGAAAGTACGATTGAAGCTATGCAGTCCGGGGCGTGTGAATACGTACATAAGCCCCTGGATATTAATGAAATAGACGAAGCTGTCACCAAGGCTCTGAATCGTAGTTTAGCCCTTGAAAACGACCTGAATATTGCACCCAACGACCGCACCGATACCAGCAGTATGGTCGGGCGCAGCCATATGATGAAAGAAGTGTTTAAAACCATCGGCCTGGTTGCCTCAAAACCGGTTACAGTGCTGATTACAGGTGAAAGTGGGACGGGTAAAGAGCTCACCGCACGTGCTATTCACAATGCCAGCGATCGAGCAGAAGGCGCTTTTGTTGCGATTAACTGCGCCGCACTGGTTGAAACCCTGCTTGAATCGGATATGTTTGGCCACGAAAAAGGCGCTTTTACCGGTGCAGTTAATCGTCAAATCGGAAAATTCGAACTGGCCAACGATGGCACCATTTTTCTGGATGAACTGGGCGAACTCTCTCCGACCATTCAGGCCAAACTACTTAGAGTGCTTCAGGAACGTGAATTCACACCGGTTGGCAGCACAAAAAGTCGTAACACTGATGCGCGTATTATCGCTGCTACCAACGTAGATCTTGAACAAAATGTTAGAAAAGGCGAATTCAGGGAAGACCTGTTCTATCGTTTGCGCGTGGTCACCATCGATATGCCTCCTTTGCGAAATCGTGCTGAAGATATCATGCCACTGGTTCAAACGCTGCTCGGCAGAATCAACAAAGAACTAAAACGCAATATTACGCGCCTGTCTCAGGACACCATGAATGCCTTCGCGATGTATGACTGGCCCGGCAATGTCAGGGAGCTCAACAATATATTAACCAAAGCGGTGGCACTCTGCCCGGGTGATACCATTACCCCGGATTTGATCCCACAAGGAATATCAATGCTTTCACGGGGCCAGGTAGCTCCTTCAGTCACGATACAGAGCGACGCTGCAAATGAGCGGTTACTGTCGCTTGAAGAGGTCGAAAAGCAGCACATTATCCATGTTTTGCAGGCAACACATGGGCATAAGGGAAAAGCCTGTGAGGCACTGGGTGTTTCGCGCCCACGGCTACGCCGTATGATGCAAAACTACGCTATTCATGATTTGTAGGATGCTGCTCGCTTTGCTCACCAGCATCCTACTGGGTAAATGAAAACCGGCCAGCACTAATTTGCCGTTCCGAGTTCCTTACGAATCGCTTCCAGCACCTGATCTCGCGGTGATGCGTGAGGCAAAATAGAAGCAAGTACACCGGCTTTGCTCACTATATACGTCTCAGAGGTGTGATCAACTCCGTACAGCATCTCCGAGTTTGAGTAGGAAACTTTCTCATAAAATGCGCCGTACTGCGCGACAATCGGGTTTAAATCAACCGGGGCTCCGCTAATCCCGATCATCTGCGGATGAAAAAATCCGGCGTATTTTGCCAGGCGCTCGGGACTGTCCCGACCAGGGTCAACGCTGATAAAAATGGCCTGAAAATCTGCCAGTTCCGGCGCACTCATCTGTTTCATAGCCGCCGTCAGAATAGATAAATTTGTCGGGCAAACATCCGGACATTGAGAGTAGCCAAAATAAATGGCCACCACCTTGCCGCGAAAATCAGATAGTGATACCGCCCCCTGAGCACCGAACAGGGTGAAATCCCCGCCACGTTGATCGATAGGCAGATTGCCCTGCACGGTCAGCACCTGATCGGCAGAAGGTGCCGTTTCCTGGGCGAAAGAATTAACGTTCAGCAACGTCAGCAATGTGCCGACGGTAATGGATAAAAGCGTATTCTTCATTTATTTATAGAGCTAAAAGTAGATAGCGTTATAGGAAGCGGGACTATAGTCCCGCTTCCTTAGAGTATCTGATTTGCGATTTCACCAAAACCACCAAACAAAAACACCCCGGCAGAAAACACTGCCGGGGTGTCCAACGGCAATTAACCGTCAAACCTTGGCCTGAAAGGTCAGGTTACGATATTACGCGGCACGAACGACATATGCTTAAACTCAGACTTGAACTCTGACTCACCGATCTTTTTGATCCTGGCTGAACCGAGTTTGTAGTTGTAGTTTCCGCTTATATTATCCACCACACGCGCCTGCACCGCATTGGAAGGCTGATCCGTGTTCAATGCATCTGAAAACAGTACGCCTTTTCTTACCACGGTGGTCACCATAGCAACCGCTTCAAATGCACCGGATATCAGCTCGATGTGACCATTCTTCATCAGTTCAGAGAACTGGAAGTCCTTGCCGCCGACCCCTTGAATGGTATCTTTATGCGTAGGAACACGATCAGAATATACCAGCACCTTGTCACCGGACTCAATGCCACGATTCGCAGCGTCATCGGGATGGATTTCAACGAACTGAGAAGCCCAACGTTGCCTTATATAGCTACGGCGTTCACGATCATCGAAACCGGTTTGCCAGATTTCGTTGATACGTCCGTTGGTATGCCACAATTCATCATCTTTCGGGGATACAAATTCCCAGATATCTGAGTACAGGCCCCAGGGATGTTTCTGGATATTAATTTTACCCGTCTGACTGTTGAAGTGTGTCATTTTCTTGCTGGCCATATTGACGCCCTGATTGGCACCCATATTCTCAGCACGTTCCTGGGTCAGAGTCGTATCATGCAATCGCTTGGAACCGTGTAACTCGCCGGTTTTGTAGTTATACATGGTTGGCCCCTGGATACCCGTAGTACCGAACTCACGCAGTTTCTCATGCAAGGTTTTGCCTTCCTTATGGGCGGCCACCTTAATCATGTGATAGGCTTTTCGGTTTCCACGGCTGAAACGGGAAGACTCTTCACAGACTTCGTTTGAGTCCTTCCAGTCAAAACCGTCAAAACCCATACGTTGCGCCATTTGAGCAATTATCCACCAGTCAGGTTTGGCCTGACCCGGGGCATCCGCCAATTTCTGATAAAGGCGAATACGGCGTTCACCATTTGCACGAACAAAATCTTCCTCACCCCAGGTAGCGGCCGGGAAAACAATGTCTGCAAATTTGGCGCCAATCGGATCACGCAGGTAGATGTCGTGGTTAATGACCACCATACCACCGGAATCAGCTCGCGCTTTAAGTGCCGCAATCACGTCTTCCTTTTTGCTGCTGGTAGGCTGATTGGGGTTTGCTGTGACCAGTTCATAAAACTTTTTGTGCAAACCTTCAGTGCCCGTCATGGATTGTATCCAGGTGGTACCCACCACGTGCGCCAGGCGAGTATGCCCTGACATCAACCAGCGATCCGTATCCAGTGAACGCTTTCGACGACCCGGCACTTTCTCCGGGGATTTCGCACGAGGATACTTGCCTCCACCGGTTCCACCACGCTGGTGACCACCAAAGCGGCCAACCATCTGACCCGGTCGTCCACCTGCACCAACCGTGGTTGCCAAAGAGGAAATCGCGTTGGTATTGCCGGTATTATTAGACCAGTAAAAACCTTTTTCGATACCTATTGAAGTTTTCGGGCGTGAGCCGTCTTCACGAGGTTTCGCCAGCCACTCTGCTGCGGTTTGCAAATCGGCCGCCTCGACGCCAGCCACTCTGGCTGCATTTTCGGCAGTATACTCGTCTTGCGAGAGCAACCACTTCTTGTAGTCTTCAAAACCCTTGGTCTGGAACTTGCCCCAGGTACTACGCCATTGCCACGGCGTATTTCGGGTACCCTGACCAAAACCGGAGTTGGAACCCCACTTGGTATTGACCCACTTGTCGACCCATTCCTGATCCTGCCAGCCGTTTTCCAGGATGATGCGCGTAATCGCACCCACCACCAGTGTATCGGTGCCCGGAAACAATTGCAGGTGCAGACCGCCGTTCTTTTTAGCATGCGCCACACCCGCCGTTTCGCGAGGATTAAGCATGATTACTTTCTGACCCGAGGCCATGGCCGGCATAATGTATTGGGTATACAAAATGGTTTTGGTTTCGTACGGATCGGTGCCGCAAATCATCAACGTTTCGGCTGATCCCCAGTCATCATATGACGGGCCATAGTTATCGTAACCGGCGTCACGAAAACCCGGCGTCGACGTGACGTCAGACGGCGTATCGTGGAAGGTAAACGCGGCCGTATTCACGTGTCGGCGGAAATACTTGCTCAGCGCATAAGTATTTTCAACGAACTGATAAGAGTACATTTTTGCCGAGTACGCATTTGCACCGTGTTCAGCAATGACATGCTTCGATACTTCTGCAGCGATATCCAGTGCATCATCCCATGGGATTGGCTGAAGCTCACCATTAATCCTTACCAACGGTTTGACCAGACGATCTTTGGTATCGGATTCAGGGTTATAGAGCTTTTGCGCTAACAAACCACCGCGTATGGAAGAATCGCCATTGGTATTGATCACTTCCGCATCTTTATCCGGAATGACAATTATATTGTGCAATTTCCCATTGTGCATAATCACGTTATGCTGCGTAGGTGCGACCCAGGCCTGTAAAACATGGCTGGGAAAATCAACACCAAAAGCGTTGTCAGCTGCTTTTGGCCCGCCTTCGGTACCCATTGGCCAGCGATAGGCTTTGTAGCCGCAGGCAACGATGCAATAATCACACGCGGTGGTAATGACTTCGGCATCTTTCGGGGGAAGCGGAGAACGATCTTTGTGAGTATAAATATTATCTTTATATATACTGTTTTTATGTGACATGACTGCCTCTCCTAACTATCTAATAAGTTTTTGTGACGGCCGAATATCAGCCCCAACATGCCGACGGCATAGATATCATCGCCTTCGACTTCGAGCAATACCTGAGGAATACTCTGGTAGGCCTGGCCGGATGCAATGATACCGTGACGACGTAAATCGTAAAGCGACAGGTGCAGCGGACAAGGGCCCATGGTTCGGTGTTCGCCATTTGCGCGATAGGTTCCAACCAGGGGTCCCCCCTGATGGGTACACAGCGTGCTGAAAGCAACAATATCTTTATTAAAACCTATGCCGCCACCTGCTTCAACGCCGCCCATTTTCACCAGCGCGCATTGCGAGCCTGCTTCCTTGTCGGGATATTGAAAATTGACCGGCTCATGATTCTTAAGCTCGCTTAACTTCGCGATCTTGAGGCGAGGATAACCCGCTACCTGCGCTTTCTGATCATCCGCATGTGCGGTTCCCGGCAACAAGGTCAGGCTGACGGTATTTGCCGCAACGATCGCAGTCGAACTAAACAGCATGAACTCGCGTCGATTCATCATGCACGAATCATGAGATTCAGGTGTATCACACTCACCACCCTGCGCATCAGGCGCAGCTACTTTCATTTCATTCATCATTTTTTTATGACTCATTTTTTCACCTCTTTAAGTTCAGCTTCCGTGAATAAAGCTTGATATTCTGGAAGGACGGGTTTTTCGATAATCATCTCTTCGCCGGAAAAAGCTTCCAGAAAAGCGACCAGATCGGCTTTTTCATCGTCCGACAACCCTAAAGGCTGGATGCGAGCATCCTTGTTTTCAGGGAATAGCGTTGTACGCCCTTCTGAATCCATCCCGCCGGCATCGTAGAAATCCACCACTTCTTCGAACGTGTAGAAGATACCGTTATGCATATAAGGCGCGGTATACATCGTATATCTCAAAGAAGGCACGCGGAACTTGCTTCGATCCCACTTGTTCTTGGTACGATAGTACAGACCCCAGTCGGATTTCGCATGACGATATCCTTCTTCGGTCTGCCCCTTTGCATACTGCTCAAAACGAAAGGTAATTTGCGCCAAACCGTCTTCCTGCCAGCGTACATTGGGCGGAACACCGATATTGACGTATTCTTCATTGCTTGTCAGCGGACCGTTGTGGCACGAAATACAACCACCTTTACCTTCAAACACCGCTTTACCACGCACCTGCTCTTCACTCAGTGCAGAAGCATCCCCTTTCAGGTAATTATCCAGAGGTGTATCGGTCTGAACCAGTGTACGCTCATAAGACGCGATTGCACGCCAGGCATTACCAATCAAAGGCCACTCGTCACCAAACACCTCGTTAAAGGCGGCGACGTATTCAGGAATCAGGGCCAGCCGTGCTTCCATGATGTCATTTTCACCATTTCCCGCAACACCACCCTTAGCCGCTGAAGGCGCCTGCTTTTCACCGGATGCAGCTGCACCGGCCCAAAATTGACGCCCCATGTACTGAGAGTTAATGACGGTCTGGCTGTTTCGCCAGTGAACCGTACCGGGGTAACCGCGGGAGAAATCTTCCGCCCAGGCCCAGCCCTGCTCAGGATCGTGACAGCTACTGCATGAAATAGAAGCGTCACCGCCAAGCCGTGGGTCAAAGAACAGCTGTTTGCCGAGTGCTATCTTGGCATCTGTCTGTTTGTTATCCGGCGGAATTGGCATGGAAATGGAATCCAGTGGCGCCAGTGTAGGCGCGGCGGAATCCGCAACTGCAACGCTTCCAGACCCTGCAACCGACCCCACTACCAGCGTCGCGGCCAGCAAAGAGGGAAGGGATTGTTTTCTTAGTTTACTCATCGTCTTACTCCTCAATTAGTTTGCTTGATTCACCCAGTCTTCGATGACCGGATATTCTTCAGGATAAGCTTCTGTCCAGACATGCTCAGGGCCGGTCAGTGCATCGCCTGAAAGTGATTCCAGGAAAGCTACCAGATCGGCTTTTTCCTGATCGGTCATTTCAAGTGGTCGCATTGCAGAATCCTTGTTGGAATCTTCGCCACCACCATTGTTGTAAAACTCAACCACATCACTGAGTGATGCCAGCATACCGTTATGCATATACGGTGCCGTTTGAGTCAACTCGCGCAAGCTGGGGGTCATGAACGTACCCATATTTGAACCGTCAGCCTTTTTCCACTGTACATAGGCACCCGGATCACGCTTAAGTGCCATATAGTTTTCAACACCCTGGAACATAGTAAAGGCGATAAATGCCTGGTGATTCATTGGGTCAAGGAACACATCAAAGTTCTCCGGAACCCCGGTATTGTGTGCTTTGCCGTCGGTAAATAACGCACCGCTGTGACAGCTAGCACAACCTTTTTCATTGAACACCGCTTCACCGGCCTTCGCTGAATCTGACATAGTACCCGAATCATAGGGCGCACCACGCGAAGTTAAGGTTTTCAGATACTCTGGAATTGCTTTACGTACGCTGCCATTTGAAGGTTCGCCATAACCAGCCGCTTCAAACATTGCCACGTATTTGGGATCCTGCTTA
>JAAELZ010000551.1 GCA_024226105.1 Pseudomonadota bacterium
CCACTTTCATCATTTTGAGGCGGATAGGCATGGCGATTAACCAGATCATAGCGACAACCTTCCCCCAGTACATCGACATGCAGGCCTAACAGGCTAAGCGATTCTCCTCCACGAGCCTGCCACATTGAGGAGTATGTCATATCCCCGGCATCGACAACCGTAACGGTGCCGCTGCCGATCACCTCAAAAACGTTATCCGGGCCAATAAATGCTCCGGTATCTTCGTCCAGGCCCATGCCGATCAAAAAAGGATTATACGATGATGCGGACAACAGGCGTCCGAGGCGGTTTCGCTCGGTAAAATGCTGATCGATGATCACCGCGTTGGTCAAACCCAGGCCCGGTGCCAGGCTGACCCCTCCGCTACTGGGTGAGCGATTACCATCGCCGCTGGCAATCATGTGTTCAGACATTATCGAGGCGCCTGCGGAGGTTCCCGCAACCGGTATGCCTGCTGCATTTCTGCGACGTATTTTCTGTGCAATCCGGGTACCCCCTAGAATAGTTGAAAGTCGCAGCTGGTTACCCCCGGTAATAAAAACTCCGGTTGCGCGATCCAGCATCTCCACGAAGTGGGGGCTATCACAATCTTCGCGGCTGGTAATTGGTAGAAATTCGACCTGTCCAGCGCCGAGATCCCTGAATATTTCATTGTAGTCCGGCCCCGTCGAATCCAGGCGCGATGCGGTGGGTATTACCACGATATCTGCGTCCGTTTTGCCCGAAAGCTCTACGAACCTTCTGTGTATTTTCATCTCCTTGATTTTATCCTCGCCACCGCCGATGGGAATGATAAAACCACGCTGCTGACTATTTTCTACTTCTGAAGGACACATAGGAATTAGTGAAAGGTTTCTATTTTGTTGCTTATTTCTGATAATTATCTGGTCAATTTCCAGGATTGATTTTAGGTGTTCTCATAGGTACCTGAAACAATCGCTTTGTACTCGCGGACATGCCAGCATCCACGTGCCATGACATGTTGTACATCAAACCGCTCGCCCAGAACAACCAGGTCTGCGTCGTAACCCGGCCGGAGCCTGCCTTTAGCAGGCAATTTCAGCAAATCTGCAACATTGGAGGTCATCGTCGGCAATATCTGTTCGATTTTTATACCGTGTTGAATTAGTTGTTTGAGCGTCTCCGGCATTGTACCTGAACGACCGATC
>JAAELZ010000552.1 GCA_024226105.1 Pseudomonadota bacterium
CAACTACTTTTGGATGGCGGGACAATATTTGTTCAGCAATATCGAGCGGCCGTTGTTCCAGGGTAAATTCACAAATTGTTGCGCGGTCTTCCAGATCCTCTAAATTGGCCTTTAAGTAGCGCAAACCAAACGCGGTATGAATATAGCGCGCATTTAATGTTGCCAAAACAATATCGCTTTGCATACCGTAACAGTCTCTATGTATATTATGTATACCCGTAAAAACAAACCTGCCGTCTATTTTTAGGTGGTTTCCTGTACTTAATCCGGCTAATTAATTCACAATATTTTCCGCTACATGTTGCGCCAGGAACAGGCAAAGCGTAAACTTACGCTAATTGTAACGCTTAAATGGTTATGTGGTTCGTAACCGACACAAGCTTTACGGACATTATAACTGATTGGTTTTTGGGAGAAGACAACATGCGCCAGGCAAATTTTAAATTATTGAAACTCACCACGTTGGCGATTGCCATCGCAGCAACAGGTGGTTGCGTAACGGCAAAAACGAACCCCGGCGATAAAGAAGCTATGGCGGCCCCTGCTCCTGAAAAAGCAGTGGTTGCAGCGACACCCATGAAAAAGGAGGTTAGCAGCTACACCGTGGCCAAAGGTGACCATCTCTGGGGTATCTCAGAAATGGGCGATATTTACGGCACCCCTTACAACTGGCCGTTGATTTATAAATCAAATGCCAGTCAGATCAACGACGCCGACTTGATTTTCCCGGGCCAGGAACTGGATATTCCCCGCAATTCAAGCCAGGGTGAAATTGATTCCGCTGTAATGCACGCGAAAACACGTGGTGCCTGGTCAATGGGTACAACAGAAGCAAGCGATACCGCATACCTCGGCAGCTAAGCTCTGGAAACATCGCTTCGACTCATTCTCGGAGAAAACTAAAAGCAGCGCGTCGCGCTGCTTTTTTTATGCCCGGCATTGTCAGGGATATCGCTTCCTTTATTAACCCACCAACTTGGTCAAGTTCAACTCCAGGATCCCTTCGGCTCCCGCTGCTTTCAGCTGAGGTATTAATTCACGCGTCTGCAAACGGTTGATCACCGTCTCCACCGCAACCCAGTTTTCACCGTGCAGACGGTTGATGGTCGGCGCGTGCAGGCTCGGCAATACCCCGACGATCGCATCAAGCTTATCTGTCGGTGCATTGAGCTTTAGCAGCACTTTGTCACGTGCCGCCATGGCGCTCTTCAGCATCAGTGCTATATTTTCAATTTTTTTGCGTTTCCACGGATCTAACATCGCCTGCCGGTTAGCCACAAATACCGTATGCGTGTGCAAAAGATCTTCCACGATACGCAACCCGTGCGCTCGAATAGTGGTGCCGGTTTCGGTGATTTCCACCGCTGCATCGGCCAACCCCTCAACCACCTTTGCTTCGGTCGCACCCCATGAATGCTGGACGGTCGCATCCACCTTGTGCTCCTTCAAATAGCGTGTTGTAAAGTCCATTAACTCGGTGACAATGGTTCTACCCGCTAAATCTTGAATCGACTGGACCGGTGAATCATTCTTCACGATCAAGACCCAACGGCAACCCTGATCTGAGACCTTGGAATAGTTCAGGCCGCAAATTTCCTCAACATCTGAATTATTCTCGATGATCCAGTCCTGCCCGGTTAAACCACAATCCAGCACACCACTTTCAACATAGGGCCCCAGTTCTTTGGATTTAACCAGTTTACAGGACAGCTCATTATCATTAACAGTCGGAAAGTAATGCCGCGAGCGCACGCTGATTTTCCAGCCCGCCTGTTCAAATAGTTTGAGAGTTGAGGATTCCAGGCTACCCTTGGGCAGGCCCAGTTTTAGTTTTGAGTCCATGACACTAGTATGATTAAATTATTCAGCCGCGATTATACTCAATAGTGAAGAGCCTGTCGGGTTTAGCTGTTTTGGAGATACGCACGAAATCCTCTTGAATACTAATGAATTACCCCCATCTGCGATATATCTCGCCGAAATGCCGCTGGTTTTCTGGCGCTCTAACAATGCTTGCGTTATAGTAACGCGCTTTTCACTTTTGACGCACATCTGTGCATAATCTAAGAGGTTGTTGAATGGCTGACAAA
>JAAELZ010000553.1 GCA_024226105.1 Pseudomonadota bacterium
CTTAGTCTCTTACCGCGAAAATCTTGAACAAACTGTCGAAGATCTTTCGGGATCGGGATCGGGACGATAGCGATTTTTTTCTGGCTCCCACGCTCCAGAGACTGTGCAAGTATTCGGCGTGGGTCGGGTTAACGCAGCGCAATGCGGCGATGACCGTGTGTAACCCTTTGATTTTTGGTTTGCGCTATCGCTCACTGACAAAGGGGCAATCTCTTGTGGTTGCCCTGAGTAGTTACAAAACAAATGCAAATAGCTGAAGTCAATGTGTCACAAAAAGAAAAAATGTCGTATGTCCGGCACGGGGTGATTTGGGGTCAGAGTGTGAGCTTAAACTGATTTCAAGTTCATTTTCAGTGTAACCACCCAGCCACTCCAAAACAAAAAAGCCAACGCACACAAGCCATAGCTAAATCCTGCAGCCGTATACGAAAAGGGTTTTCAAATACGCCTTGACATCATAGCCCGGCGTCACTACGGTGCTGATCTTATGCAACACATCGGATCAGCACCATGAGTTACTTTGGATCGAAGGCAACATCAGGGTTGTGCCAGCCCATCATCGCCATGATGCCACCGCACGACACCTACATCGAAACCCACTTGGGTGGCGGCGCCATCATGCAGCGCAAACCCTCTGCGTTGAAAAACATCGGCATTGATATCGACCCGCAACCACTGGCGGATTTTCAATGCGAATATCCCCTGCAAAAGGTTAACGGTTGCGCCCACCAGTTCCTGAGCGAATATGACTATCACGGGCGCGAACTGGTCTATAGCGATCCACCTTATCTCCACCACACCCGAACATCTGGCCGCAGATACCGTTTTGACTATGCAACGCAGGATCATGTTGAACTACTGACGTTACTCAAGACACTGCCCTGCCACGTCATCCTCTCTGGCTATCCCTCGGCACTGTATGACGACCTGCTTGTTGGGTGGCGCACCATTGAACTGCAAGTCATGAACCAAGGTGGCGTACGCACCGAAAAGCTCTGGTACAACTACGACATTGATCGGGTGCATTGGGCCAGCCATGCGGGAAAGAACTTCACCGACCGCCAGCGCATCAAACGCAAGGCCGAGCGCTGGGCAAAGAATTACCGGGTATTGCCCAAAGCGGAACGGCTCGCTTTGCTGGCATCGATCATGGCAGTAGAGGCACAGTCGGCTTGACGCAGTGACGGCACCCGCTGTGAAAGATAACGAACAATCCAGCCCGGACGTGGCGCAGTTGGAGAAACGGCGACTGGGGAAGCTGCCCAGGGCCAGACTGATCGAAATAATCCTCGAACAACGTGAGGACATGCGCCATCAGCTTGAAGAAAAAGACCAGCGGATAGCGCAAATGAGCGAACAACTCGCCCAACTACAAGGCGAGATGGACAAGGAAAAGGCCGAAAAAAAGATCAAGGAGATCAACCAGCACGCAGCGTTGACGCATGACTTTGAAAGGCAAGCCTATCAAGGCTTGCGGGGAAGGCGGGAAATAGTTTTTCGCAAAAGGGTGTAGACAGGACGCGAGCAC
>JAAELZ010000554.1 GCA_024226105.1 Pseudomonadota bacterium
CTTAGTCTCCAGGTGGACACGTAACCGGTGCCCGTATAAAAAGGAACACCTATCATTGCGGATTGGCGACTCAGCGCAAGACGGTAGACACCGGACGCTTACGTTAGAACGCGCTGTTTAGCGCGGTACTTGTAGGGTTTACAAGCAAACATGCGATCGATTTGGTTTAGACTCCAGAATCTAAAGGAACCCCTAGGAGTCGCATGCAGTCAATAAATATCATTTTGTGTACCATCGCCACAAAATCACACAACTATCAGCTTTGCACGGAAATCGTGCTCTGTTGCGGCAAAATTCCGGCGCGTAGCGGAGTCATGCAAAATGGATAAGTATGCCTAAAGATGCTTAAATGGTTTGCTTGCCGATAATACAATATGAAAACGGTACGTCTTCTGGCGGCCCACTATGTGTGAAGTTGGAATCCGGCTCGGCCTATGTTGGATTTTCCTCTACCGAATTGGTTGAAAAATATTGCTCAAGTCACACACTTCCGTTCAAGTCAATCATTATTCGAGCAACCGAACTTGGGAACAAGTATCCTGAATCATTATAGAATGTGAATATGATGATATTGTTTTATGATGAAAATCAAATGGAAGTATATGAACGTTGTAAACACACCGAAAAATCTCAGATACAACAGTTCAGTGCTAGCGACCGTGGATAACAACTCGCAACAGTCAGCCACTTCGTGTCTTGGGACGCCACACTGCGCACCCCTGTGCGGATTGCATATTCTGGCCCATTCCGATCACTGATTCCGGTTTAAACCGATCCCCCATTCTGGAACATTCCGATCATTGATTCTGGTTTTATCCGATCATTTTTTGCGGATTTCCAGAATCGATGATCAGATAAAACCAGAATCCATCCTAACGCATTGATTTAACTTTAAAACTGCTACGATTCCGCCCTTTTTTGACGGGGATTCAAGTCGTGGCAAAACCGAGGTTAACCATGCGTAAAATAAAAGACATATTGCGGTATCGATTTGAGGCAGGACTCAGCCTGCGTGGCATCTCTTTAGCCCTGAACATCGGTTATGGCACGGTTGCCGATTACCTGAAGCGGGCCGATGCCGCAGGCCTTGGTTGGCCACTGCCGGCTGACCTGCAAGAACGTGATCTGGGCCGCTTGCTATTCCCAACCCAGCCCCGTACCGGCCAACGTCGTTTCACCGAACCCGATTTCACCCAGGTGAGCCAGGAACTCAAATCCAAGGGTGTCACCAAGCAGCTGCTGTGGCAGGAGTACCGTCAGCAGCATCCGGACGATGGTTACAGCTACGCCCAATTCTGTCACCGCTATCGCCAGTGGCAGGGCCGTCAAAAGCGCAGTATGCGACAGATTCACCGTGCCGGTGAGAAGCTGTTTGTCGACTACTGCGGGCCGACACTGAGCATCGTCAACCCGGACACCGGAGAAATCCGTGAGGCCCAGGTGTTCGTCGCGGTGCTGGGGGCGTCCAACTACACCTTCGCGCGCGCAAGCTGGAGCCAGAACCAGGCTGACTGGTTGCAGGCTCACGTCAAGGCCTTCGAGTTCTTCGGTGGCGTACCGGAGATGGTTATTCCAGACAACCTGAAAAGCGCGGTTCGCAAAACCCACCGTTACGAGCCCGATATTAATCCAGCCTACAGTCGGCTCGCGGCACACTACGGCGTTGCCGTGATACCGGCCAGACCCTATAAACCCAA
>JAAELZ010000555.1 GCA_024226105.1 Pseudomonadota bacterium
CACTAACAGACTATAACGTTGCTGACGCCGATCAGCGGGATGATTCACATCGTACAAAAACAGGTTTCGCACGTCGAAGAATAGATTGTCACCACAGCGTAAACGGATCAGTTCAAGCATTAGATCCAGGGTCGCGGTCGCTCCGCCCGCGCTGGCGCGACGCTTATCAATAACGTATCGCTGCTCGCTCACGTTCACCCGCTTAAAATGTTCTGAAAACAAACCTAACTCCTGCCAGTGCAGCGTCGCACGATGTTGATCCAGTAAACCCGCGGCCGCCAATAACCAGCTACCGGTATCGAGCCCCGCCACCATGGTGGCGGGGCGCGCCAGGCGGCGAATCGCCGATAACAACTCTTTGTTCAGGCATTTTTGATAGTCGTAGCTGGCGATCACGAATAACCAGTCCAGTGAAAAATCACCCAGCGGAGAACAATCTGCCAGTAGCGACAAATTGCTTGAAGAACTGACCGGCCTGCCATCCGGTGTAATGATGCGGCGCTGAAAGAGGCGCTCGCCCAAAGTAATATTCGCCGCGCGCAGGGGTTCTACCGCGTTGGCGAAACACATCATCGAAAACCCATCCACCACCAGGAACCCAATTTCCAGGGCTTTTCCAGGCTCGCTAAGACTTAAACTCATCTCGTAATATGGCTTATATCGTTAATATTTTGGCAATTATCGTTAATTATTGATCTTATGTCGAGACTAAGATTAGGTCATTATTCCAGCGGAGATCAGCATGCCCCTTAACCCAAGTCGAGAGCTCTTTATAACCTGTGCCGTAACCGGCTCAGGTAGCACCCAGGATCGCTCACCCCATGTGCCGCGCAGTCCCGAGCAAATTGCCAATGCCGCAATTGATGCCGCGCGTGCCGGCGCCGCCATTGTGCATTGTCATGTACGCGACCCTGAATCCGGCGCACCCAGCCGACGTATTGATTTGTACCGCGAAGTCACGCAACGCATACGCGACAGCGAGGTGGATGTGGTGTTGAATCTAACCGCAGGCATGGGGGGTGATATGGTGATGGGTTCGGTTGAATCTCCCCTGCCCTTCAACCCTGAAGCAACCGATATGGTGGGCGCTACGGAACGCATGGCGCATATCGTTGAATGCCTGCCGGAAATATGCACGCTCGACTGCGGTACCATGAATTTCGCTGAAGCGGATTACGTGATGACCAATACCCCCGGCATGTTGCGTGCGATGGGGCAAATGATGACAGATCTTGGTGTGCGCCCTGAAATCGAGGCGTTTGATACCGGCCACCTGTGGTTTGCCAAACAACTGGTGGATGAGGGTATTATCCAGGATCCGGTTATGATTCAACTCTGCATGGGCATTCCCTGGGGTGCTCCGGATGACCTGAACACCCTGATGGCGATGGTCAACAACATCCCTGACCATTGGACCTTTTCTGCTTTTTCGATTGGCCGGAATGAGTTGCCTTTTACTGCGGCCGCAATGCTGGCAGGGGGTAACGTACGCGTAGGGCTGGAAGACAATTTGTGGCTCGAAAAAGGCAAACTCGCCACCAATGCACAACTGGTTGAACGAGCTGCAAGCATCGTCTGCAACATGGGTGCTCGATTAATGACACCCGAGGAAGTCCGTACAAAAATGCAGTTAACCAGGCGCCCGCCTGTGGCAACTTCATAATGTCACAATCTAATCATAAGGCAGCGGTAATCGGCGGAGGGGTAATCGGCGCCGGCTGGATCGCCCGTTTTCTTGAAAATGGCATCGACGTTTCCGTCTATGACCCGGACCCTGAGGCTGAGCGTAAAATTCGTGCCGTACTGGATAACGCAGAACGCGCTTATAACAAACTCACTGCCGCACCGCGCCGCGCACCCGGCACATTAAGCTTGCATGTCAGTCTCGATAAAGCCGTCCAGGGTGCCAGTATTATTGTGGAATCCGTACCTGAGCGCCTCGATATCAAGCAGGCGGTTTATGCCGAGATAGAAGGTGCTGCGCCACCCGAGGCACTCATCACTTCCTCAACCTCGGGTATTTTGCCCAGTGATTTACAGGCCAG
>JAAELZ010000556.1 GCA_024226105.1 Pseudomonadota bacterium
ATAATATTTTTACTGGTTGTACTTTTGCTGCAGTTTTTCGCTTTCATACTTGCGATAGCTTGGCCCGTCGATCTGTACTTTGATAGAATGATGAAATACGCGGTCCAGGATCGCTTTGGTGGAAATAGGGTCGCCCAGGTAATCGGCCCAATCGGGTTCCTTAACGTTGGTGGTGAAGATAAGCGGTTTGTCCTGGTTGTAGCGCTGGTCGATGACCTTGAACAACAGGTGGGCTTCTTTGGTTACTTCCAGTTCCAGGCGGTCGTGCCCCATTTCGTCGATGATCAGTAGCTCGGGTGTCACATATTTTTGCAAGCGCCTGAGCAGGGTTTTTTCATACACCCCCTGGTTTAGGTCGTTCAACATATCGCTGCAGGTTGTATAAAGCGCTTTGTAGCGTTTCTGACAGGCTATAAGCCCTAAACTCCGGGCAAGGTGGCTTTTGCCGGTCCCGGTCGTGCCGATCAGCAATATCGATTCGTGCTGACGGATAAAATCCAGGGTGGCCAAATCCATGATCAGCTTTTTCTTTAAGCCGGGCTGAAAGTCAAAATCAAAGTCGTGCAGTAATTTATAGGGCTGGGGCAGTTTGCTCTCTTTGATCCGGTATTGGATGCTCCGCTCTATTTTGCCATTGGCTTCGTTTTGCACGATTTCCCGGATAAACCCGGTGAACCCCATGTTGGATTGATTGGCCTTTTGTATGATCGCGGCGTGCTCGGCTTCAAGGTATTTCAAGCCTAAGTACCGGCAGTTTTCTATAAATGTGGCTTCTTCTTTAGCTTTCATTGGATGGGTTTTTTGATGAAAAAGTGATCTCTGATTTTTTTTGGGCATTTACCTTTAAAAAGTTTTCGATGGCCGGTGCTTCAAAAACACGGTATCGTAAAGCCCGCTTTACAGCCACAACAATATCTTCGGGGCGGTAATTGGCCTTGAGCGAAAGGATACTGCGCCAGTGGTGCAGGTATGTGCCGGATTTGTGGGTTTTTAGTTTTTGGGCATATTCCTGCATGATGGGGCCGAAAGCATTTAAGCGTTCGGCCACTTCTTTGGCAGACAGGCTGTATTTTTGAGATGTTTTTTTGCGCCCGATATACCGGTTTTCCCTGCCTTTTTCTGCCAATGGGTAACAGGCTATCTGGTTGCAATCAGGGCTGTAAATGATCACCTCTTTATCGTTTACACGTACAGGGCACGTTTCGTACATATATTGGCTTGGGACAATATAATAGTAGTTCTCCCATTGAATGGCCGATTCGTTGTTCACGATGCGGTATTCTATTACAGAGGTGTCGTATTGTTTGGCCGGAAGTGGCTGCAAATACGGAAGTTCTTCCTGGTAGAGTTCGATGGGCTTTCGCCTGGTTGTACGATGGGTACGTTGGTCGTTGCGCTCCAAAAGCCAGGTTTTGAGTTGCGCTTTAAGATCGTTTTTGTTTTGGAACTTGCGCCCGTTCAGAAAGTTGGTCTCCAAGTAATAAAACGGCCTTTCTATTTTCAGGTTTTCGCGGGGCTTGCCCGGATGGATGGCCAGGGGCCGGAAACGATAATGGGTGGCAAAGGCCAAAAAGTTCTTGTTGAACACGGGCTTG
>JAAELZ010000557.1 GCA_024226105.1 Pseudomonadota bacterium
CAAACAGCCGATTTCACTTCGTTATCCTGCTGTCGAAATCCTTACGGCCATACTGACCCTGCTCGCCGGTTTTAGTTTTCCGGAAACCCGGACCCTGCCCTGGATATTAATTCTGGTCTGGTTACTGATTGCAATGTCGGTGATCGATTTTGATACCCAGCTCCTGCCCGACAACCTCACCCTGCCGCTGATGTGGCTGGGGCTGATCTACAGCACTACGCCGGGCAGCCCGGTATCGCCGGTTGATGCCATTATCGGGGCGGCGGCCGGATACATGGTTCTATGGATTATTTTTCAAGTTCATCACTTTATCACCAAAAGACAGGGCATGGGTTACGGTGATTTCAAATTGCTCGCCGCTACCGGCGCATGGCTGGGCTGGCAAAGATTGCCCTTTGTATTGCTAATCGCGGCCGCAACGGGGCTGGTGATTTCTATCGCTTTAATTGTGTTTCGCAATCACGATAAAAACCGCGCAATACCTTTCGGGCCTTATCTCGCTATCGCGTTTCTGATCGTTTTATTCTGGGGGGAACCTTTGATAGAGCAGTATTTGAACTTAACTGGAATCGGATCCTGATTCTCGTAAAGCCTTACAACCGCACATTGTTGTTTTGAAACATACTGTCCTGTCAATTGGTGGATGCGCTAAACTTATCCACCCTACTTCGAGATTTTTTTATGCCCTTTAATATGCATCCTGGAGTGGATAGGCGATAACGCATCCACCAATTACCTGACATGCCCTACAAAATTGGATTAACCGGCGGAATTGGCAGCGGTAAAAGCACCGTAGCCCGGGCCTTCTCTGAGCTTGGTGTAGCAACTTTTAGTGCCGATACAATAAGCCACGAACTAAGCGCAAAAGGTCAGCCGGGCTACCTTAAAATTGTAACGCTATTTGGCGCCGAAATTCTGGATATAAATGGCGAACTAAATCGAAGGGCTTTAGGAGATATCATCTTCAGCGACAAGGCAAAGAAATTGCAGCTGGAAAATATTCTTCACCCTATGATCATGCAGGCCCTGCATCATAAGGCGGACACCACAAATGCGCCCTACTGTGTACTCGACATACCTCTACTCATTACTACTGCCGAACGTGAACGCGTAGACCGCATACTGGTAGTGCATTGTGAGCGCGAAAATCGTGTTGCGCGCGTTCAAAAGAGAAATGGCTGGTCAACTGAGAAAATTGCCAGGGTGATGAAAAACCAGGTTCCAGAGCAGGCCCTGCTGGAAGCAGCTGACGACGTAGTGGATAACAACGGGGATATTAAAGCACTAAAAGATCAGGTCGCCGGGTTACACAAACTGTACCTGGGTTATGCCAACAGAAGGATGGCGCTTTAGGGTGCCCCCGGAAGCCTGTCGGACTTAACATGATTTGCTCAAAACCCATGAATATCGATAAACCTGGCTTATCCTGCTCGTCAAATAGAACAACTGTTTTCCTCCCACGATAAACCAGTTTCATCCGATCTCATGAATTTTGCTTCAATACAGCTATATTCGACAGACTCTAGTCCTGCGTAATTGTTACATTTTCCGGAGCCAAAGCCCCGGCGCCATTTAAATTCGCCACTGCTTGCTCTAACAAAGGATACGCCGCTTCAAGCAGATCATAGCTGCGAATCTCTTCGGGCAAAGCCCAGGCCACATTCTGCCCTTCCAGGCCTTGAACTTCACCTGACCACTGATGAACCAGATAGCTATGCAATGACACATGGGCATGTTCATAATCGTGGTTCAGGGTACTCAGAAAGCTCAGCTTAGAAATTTCAATACCCAGCTCTTCTTTGAGCTCGCGCTGCAGCGCCATTTCTGGCGATTCACCGGTTTCAAACTTACCTCCCGGAAACTCCCACAAGCCAGCACAGTCTGTACCGTCACGGCGTTGCTGGATGAGTAGCGTCCGATCAGCACGAACCAGTACACCGACAGCCACTCGTACGCGCCCAGTCATACAAACTCTCAACTACGATAATCTGCGTTGATTTCGATGTATCCGTGGGTCAAATCGCAGGTCCAGACAATCGTGGCGCCGTCAGAATCAAGCCCGACATCGACATCAATGTCGACTTCCCGGCCTTCAATATGCGCCTGCACAAGGCGTTCATCATACCCTGCCACAGGGCCATCGCCTTCTGCGATAACAACATTACCGATACTTACCCGTAGCGCATCGAAATCAATAGGCTGCCCGGCTTTGCCTACCGCCATCACAATACGCCCCCAGTTGGCATCTTCGCCGGCAATCGCGGTTTTTACCAGTGGTGAGTTGGCAATACTCTTAGCAATAATGCTGGCGGACTGGTTGGATTCAGCCCCGCTGACCTTGAC
>JAAELZ010000558.1 GCA_024226105.1 Pseudomonadota bacterium
ACTTTCATATAGCCCAGCCAAAACATCGACCAAACCGTCCTCACAAACTGGAGCGGGTGATGGGAATCGAACCCACGTAGTCAGCTTGGAAGGCTGAAGTTCTACCATTAAACTACACCCGCAACGACTGTTCGCACCTCTGATCTCACGATCGGAGGCGCTATGTTTTTTCAAGTTGTCAAGCCACTTTAGCGGCCCGCCCTTCCACGGCCATACAACAACTGGAAGGCACGTTCTTCAACACTTTCCACACAGGAAAGTGGTGGAGGGGGGAGGATTCGAACCTCCGAAGGCTGAGCCAGCAGATTTACAGTCTGCCCCCTTTGGCCGCTCGGGAACCCCTCCCAAAAAAATCGAACGCGCGATTCTGTATAAAACACCGTGCATTGTCAACAACTCGTTGCCGACATTCATGCACTTGAACTTTATGCAAATCAAGTTCCACATTCAAACACCAAAAAATGGAGCCCGCAGTCGGAATCGAACCAACGACCTGCTGATTACAAATCAGCTGCTCTGCCAGCTGAGCTATGCGGGCTCATTCCACAGCGCAAAAATGGGAGCGGGAGTTTATGCAAAGCGCACCCGAATCGCAATGGCAAATAGCGTTTATTTGGAAGTATTTTCAGCCCGTTACTACTCTGTTGTACGCGATAACTATGGATACGGTATAAGTGCACGGGTTTCATCCTGTCTATGGTAGAGTTTGAGGCCAATTAGCCACAAGTTAGTAATTCATGAAAGGTTCTCACGAATACCAGGATGATCCTCGCAACAACGCCATTCTCATAGACATCAATGGCACGCTTTTCCCTCGCAACGAAGCCCGTATCTCTGTATTTGATAGCGGCTTCATCCTGGGCGACGGGGTATGGGAAGGTTTACGCGTACACCATGGCCACATCGCTTTTTTACAGCAACATATGGAGCGTTTATACGAGGGCACAGCAGCCCTGGACATAACGATGGAAGTTGACCAGGAAACGCTAAGCAAAAGGCTCTATGCTTTGCTCAAAGCAAATCACATGGAACACGGCGTACATATTCGTCTGATGGTCTCCCGAGGTGAAAAGGCGACACCCTACCAGGATCCGCGCGTGACCATTACACCACCCACGATTGTCATCATCGCCGAATACAAAACCCCGAAAGCGGAAACAGCCAGCAAGGGTTTAACACTCTTTACCGTCCACGTGCGCCGCGGATACCCGGACGTTCAGGACCCCAAACTCAACAGCCACTCGAAGTTGAACTGTATCACCGCCTGTATTCAGGCAACCAAAGCCGGCGCGGATGAAGCGCTGATGCTGGATCCGCACGGTTTCGTGGCGACCTGCAATTCCACACATTTTTTTATTGTGCGCAACGGTGAAGTCTGGACTTCAAGCGGCGATTATTGCCTGGGCGGCGTAACACGCGGCAACATCATCCGCTTATGTCAACAAAACGGTATACCTGTTTTCGAAAAAAACTTCAGCCTCATGCAGGCCTACGGCGCGAATGAGAGTTTTGTAACCGGCACCTTCGCGGGCATCGCACCGGTAACAACAATCGACGGTCGCAGGATTGGAAACGGTGACCGCGGGCCGATGGTGGAGCGTTTACAGGACTTGTATAAAGATATGATCGAAACAAACTCATGAACTGCACACGGATCGCCATGTGGTCAGGGCCGCGCAACATCTCTACCGCGATGATGCGCTCCTTTGAAAACAGACCCGATACCGAGGTCTGGGACGAACCCATGTATGGACACTATCTGTCTCAAACCGGAATTGAGCACCCCGGTGCGGCCGAGGTGATTACAGATCAGGGCATAAACTGGCAGGCCATTGCAAAACAATGCAATGGCAATAGCCCAAATGATGCTGCGGTATTTTATCAGAAACATATGACCATGCACCTGCTACCCGAGATGGATCGTGAGTGGGTGTCAAGTTTAAGGAATTGCTTTTTGATTCGTCACCCGGAGCAGGTCGTTGCCTCTTACGGCGCCGTAAGGCCCGACCTTACGCTTGAGGACATAGGCTTTGTCCAGCAGGCAGAGCTATTTGAATACGTAGTGAACACCACGCATCAAACGCCCCTGGTTATTGACAGCCGGGATTTTTTACTGAAGCCGAAAGCCATGTTAGGGGCAATGTGTGAATCTCTCAATATTCCGTTCTTTGAGGAAATGCTTAGCTGGCCGTCAGGACAACGCAATACTGATGGCGTTTGGGGGAAATACTGGTATGACTCAGTATGGAAATCCACCGGCTTTGCAGCGTATCAGGAAAAATCGTTTGATTTGTCTCCTGAGTTTCAGAAAATAGCCGATGCGGCCCGCCCTTCTTACCAGATACTCTACGAGCACAGACTGCTTGTCTGATCTACCAGCCTCCTTCAATCAGAAAGTACGACGGTTTAACCTAGAATCCTCAGTTGGACAGGGCATAGGGTGCTTCTGTGGTGGTGTAGGGCAAGGCGTAACTGCGCGGAATGGTCATTCCCTTTCAAGTAGTTACAACGCGGCCATGCGCCGCCATAGGAGTGCCCACGAGAAATTGGCATTGGACCCTGTAGCGTCCTTCACC
>JAAELZ010000559.1 GCA_024226105.1 Pseudomonadota bacterium
AAAAGAATGCCATGTGATGAGGGCACGTATTTCTGTATCCAACACTGATAAAAACTCCTTGTACACTATCGAGTCTACTGTAGCGATGTGTGTGCTAACGCCTCGGTTGTGAAGCCCGAAAAGCGCCCTAACCGGCAGTACACAGCCTGACAAACCGCAAAACCGTAACAGCGGGCACATACGCTAAAATTGCGCCGCGCTTTTGGGGTCTTTACCAACCGTTTGTTAGCGCCTCCCATGCTGATAGACCTCCAAATATATGTGTTGTCAATGACCGTGTCGTCGTTTCCACTCCCACACGTCTGAACGTGCTGGAAATCCTGCCCTCATATGGATAATGGTGTCAAGTTTTTGATGAGTCTGTTGACATTTTCCGAAACTGCTCCCATACGCGCGTTTTGTGCCTACAGCGCGATATTGTGAGGATGGGAACGCCGCATTATTCTGTGTGGAGACACATCACATCGCCGAAATACAGCGCGTTTTGCGAGACAGCAAGACGCAACAGCCCCATTGATTGAACACGCTGCGCATGTGACCCGCTTGCCGCCGCGACAGGACGATACATGCGGAACCACCCAAACCTTACGAAGCGGGGACAAAAGCGGCCACCTGCCCATGTTCGGGAGGTTGAACCGGCTTTTTTAGAAAGCAG
>JAAELZ010000560.1 GCA_024226105.1 Pseudomonadota bacterium
GTTGTCACCGTATACAACACACCGTACCAGATCAGGTCAAAACCAAGTACGCCAACGAGTGGCACGTATAAAGGCGCGACGATGACCAGCATCGCCGTGTCATCCAGAAAGGTGCCCATCAGCAAAAACGAGAGCTGCATCAAAATCAGAATGATCCAGGGGTTGAGCCCAAGCTGCTCGGTAAATAAATTATCGATTGCGCGTACCGCACCCAGGCCATCGAATACCGCGCCAAAGGCCAGGGCCGCAAGAATGATCCACATAAACATGCAGGATATAGCCAACGTCTGGCGCACCGATGTTTCAAACACGATCCGGGTCATACGGCCTTTCAGAACAGCCGCCACAAAGGCGGTCATTGCACCAATGGCGGAGCTTTCAACCAGGCTCGTCCAGCCCTTTACAAAGGGAAACATCATCGAGAAAAAAATAACCAGCGGCAACGCCCCGGCACGCAAAAGGCGTAACTTTTCGGACAAACTCACGTCCCGTTCTTCTTTATCAAGCGCCGGACCGAGTTCAGGTTGAAGGTGGCAGCGTATCACAATATACAAAATAAACA
This sequence comes from Pseudomonadota bacterium, assembly GCA_024226105.1. Taxonomy (GTDB): domain Bacteria; phylum Pseudomonadota; class Gammaproteobacteria; order Arenicellales; family Poriferihabitantaceae; genus JAAELZ01. Next base: position 563 of record JAAELZ010000560.1, read on the forward strand.
TCGCCGCCATCATCAGGCCGGGAATCACCCCTGCCAGCCAAAGCTGGCCAACCGGTTGGCGGGCGATCATGGCATACAGTACCAGCACTACAGAGGGCGGAACCAGAATACCCAACGATGAACCCGCCTGAACGACACCGGTGACCATGCGTTTATCATAACCGCGGCGCAATAATTCCGGCAACGCGATCGTAGCACCAATCGCCATCCCGGCAACCGACAGCCCGTTCATGGCAGACACCAGCACCATCAAACCGATCGTTCCAATCGCCAGCCCGCCCTTGAGGCCGCCAAACCAGACATGAAACATCTTGTAGAGATCGTCTGCTATTTTGGATTCAGACAGCACGTAGCCCATAAAGATAAACATGGGTAAGGTCAGAAGCGGGTACCACTTCATCAGCTTCATTGCGGAAGTAAACGGAATATCCGAGCCACCCACTCCCCATAACGTCAGTGCCGCCACAGACCCGACAAAACCGATTGCGCCAAACACGCGCTGCCCGGTAAACAGCATCAGCATCATTGATGAGAACATCAGCAGCGCGATCATCTCATACGACATTAGAGCTGCTCCCCTTTAATTTTAGCGATATCCTTAAACAGTTCTGAAATAGCCTGGAGCAACATCAGAAAAAACCCGACCATCATGGTTACCTTAATAGGCCATAAATAGGGACGCCAGGCGGTGGGGCTGCGTTCACCGTACTTGACAGAATAGGCGGTGCTGTCATAGGCGCCATACAGCATTACCCCTAAATAAAAAATCACACAGAATATGGTGAAGACATCAACCCAGGCTTTTTGCTTAATAGACCAGCTGCCATAAAACAAATCCATGCGAACATTTGCACCCATTTGCATTGCATAGGGGCCGCCCATAATGTAATACGCCACCATGGCGAATTGCGCGATTTCGAGGGTCCACAGAGAAGGCAGGAGAAAGGTCTTGGAAATTGACGACCACAGTAGAATGCCAACCATCACGAAGATGCCGTACATCATGATACGACCCACCCGATAGTTGATGGCATCCACGACGCTGACATATTTTTTCACGAAGCCCGGCATGCTGTTTTTCTCTTGCTACGTGGCGCTTATACGGCTTGATTTGGTGGAAATAAAATCGACATACTTAGCGTATATTCTAATGAAACTGGGCATTTACCCCGCTCCTCCTACACATATTTATTGTTTATTTATGAGGCGATTCAGACTGAATATTGTTATTCTATCCATTAGTGATATTTATACACTTACCCCCTGAATCCGTCAATTTATATTTAGAGTGTATCTGAAATTGGCTAATTTCATTTTGTTAGATTTACCCGTTAATGACTGACCAGAACCCACTTTTATCGATATTTAACGCTGGCATCGCTGCTGTATCAGGCAAAGCCTCGGTAATGCATGCCTTGAAACACAAAAAAGACTTCAAGCCCGACCTGGTGGTTGCGGTTGGCAAAGCGGCCAGTGAAATGTGCCTGGGTGCTCAGGCCATTTTTGGCAATCAGGTGCCCGCCATCGTTGCAACTAAATATAAACATAGCCAGCCGGAACTGCTTGAAAACCCGAACGTGAAAATCATCGAATCAGGCCATCCAATAGCCGATGAAAATTCCCTGATTGCAGGTAAGGCTCTAATTGATGCCATCAGCTTGTTGCCAGCTGATAGCAAGTTGTTACTGCTGGTATCCGGTGGTGCCTCAGCGATAGCAGAACACCTGCCAGCAGAAATGTCCCTGGCAGACTGGCAGGCTTTGAACAGCCGGATGGTCTCCTCCGGTATGAACATTGCTGAAATCAACGACAAACGAAAATCCATTTCACTCATCAAAGACGGCCACCTGCTGGAGAATTTCTCCGGTGGCCAGGTCATCACATGCGCCATATCGGATGTACAGGGCGACAGCATTTCAACCATCGGTTCTGGCATCGGGGATACCAACCGAAGCTCAGCACTCCATGAAGTTATTGTGGTGGCCTCAAATCAAACTGCCCGGTTTGCGGCCGCTGATCAGGCACAAAAACTGGGAATGACTGTCAGACACAATGAAGAAACACTCTACGCAGATGTATTCAAGCTTGCGAAAAAAATAGGCGGGTTTCTGCGGTGCGCAAACAAAGGCACCTATATCTGGGGTGGAGAACCTACCATCGTACTTCCGGAAAATCCCGGTAACGGTGGTCGAAATCAAAGCCTGGGCCTGGCGCTTGCAAAAGAAATAAACGGCGTGGATAACATTCGAATCCTGGTGGCGGGAACGGACGGCACAGATGGCCCGACCGATGCTGCGGGTGCACTTGTAGATGGTTCGACTTTTCACTACCCGGGTGAAGCGCAACAGGCATTGGATAACGCCAATGCGGGCGACTATCTGGAAAAAGTTGGCGCCCGGCTTGTGTCCGGCCCAACCGGTACTAATGTGATGGACCTGCTAATTGCCATTGTCGATTGAACCGGAGATCAAGCATAGAATTGCGTAACCTGAAATGCTAATCTGGCACAACTTCTCATAAACAATATAGCCAACACTTTAATCCACACATCATGCCCGGCGGGATAGGAACAATAGACCAGAAACTGGCCCAGGGCCTGCGTTGCACGAATCGTGCCACGGGCCTCAACATGAATGCGTCACACAACGAAATTTGCTTTGACCGGGGCCTGGATCGGGTCCACGATGTTCCACAGAGACAGTTACTGTATTTTCCACAATCCAGTTATTTCCCTATTCTAAGCACGCTTGAATCGGCATATGCCGGCCTCCAGACCCGACA
>JAAELZ010000561.1 GCA_024226105.1 Pseudomonadota bacterium
AATCAGGCGCTGGCGCGCAGCTTCGGTTTTTGCTACCACCATCAAGCCTGAGGTAAGCTTGTCCAGGCGATGCACGATACCACCGCGCGCGATCAACTCAAGTGGCGCGTGATACGATAGCAACCCATTGAGTAAGGTCCCGCGATTATTGCCCGCACCCGGATGTACAACCAACCCCGCTGGTTTGTTGAGAACCAGTAGAGTTTCGTCCTCATGCACAATATTCAAATTAATCTTTTCCGCAATAACGGCCAGGGGTTTAACGTCCGGTATCTGGATATGTATCAACTGCCCCCGGGCCACGGCCTCACGTGGTTTACACGGCTTACCCTCCAGCAAGACATGCCCGCCCCTGATCCAGTTCTGAATCGTGGCGCGTGATACGTCTGTCAGGATGTCCGACAGCGCTTTATCTACGCGTTTGCCTGCCTCCTCTTCAGAAAAGTTAAGCTCGATTGTGCGTTCAGTTTGTGTCACTATGCTTGCCATGGGCGCCCGGTAGTTGTTCATATAGTATCCGGGGTGATGCTAACAGAATAATTTTGGATGAGCAGGCCTGCTTACGCTGAGCCCACTCTGTAAACGGGCAATATTACAAAAGCAGGGGGAATAAGACCCGTTTGTTCGCTTCCCCTTCAAGCAAAGGTCTTTTCTGGTTTCGCCCTTATTAAATATTGGGGTACAATACCCTGCATGATATCAACACACACACCAAATTCGAATTTCACCATTTTACGCTTTGCTGGCACGGTAATAATGTTGTTTGCCCTGCTCGCCAACAGCGGTTGCTCGTCATCGGACAAAGACGAACTCGATACCGAGCTACTGTCTGCCGAAGCACTGTATGGTCAGGCCGAAAAAGCCTTGCTTACTCAAAAATGGGAAGATGCCCTGGTCGCGCTAAAACGGCTCGAGGCCCGCTATCCCTACGGCCGGTTCGCCAAGCAGGCGCAGCTGGATACCGCTTACGCGCACTATAAACTCGACCAGGATGGTCTGGCCATTGCCGCTGCAGATCGGTTTATCGCCCTGAACCCGACCCACGCCTCGGTAGATTATGCTTTTTATATTAAGGGCCTGTCGAGTTTCAAAGAGGAAGAGGGATGGCGCGGCATGATTACGGGACGCACCACTTTGGCAGACAGGGACCCTGATTCAATCTTGAAAGCACTCGATGCCTTTGGTGTCATCGTAAAACGATTTCCCAATAGCCGCTATAAAAATGATGCGGAGAAACGAATTGTCTACCTTAATGCGGCACGGGCCGAGCAACAGATCAGCGTGGCCCGTTTTTACTATTTAAGGGGGGCCTATGTCGCCGCCATCAACCGGTCAAAAATTGTGCTCAACCAGTATGGAAGCGGACCACAGGTTGAGGATGCGCTCGGCATCATGTACCTGAGCTATCAGCAGATGCAAATGCCGGCCCTGGCGGCTGATACGCAGCGCATACTTACGCTTAACTACCCGGATAGTAGCTACCTGACAACCAATATCAAATCCTCTGGTAGCTGGCTTAGCGGCCTGTTCTAGGCCTGATTACACACCCCCAACCCTTCGAGATTTTGGCTTAGCTATGACTCTGGAAATCGTAATTCTTGCCGCCGGTCAGGGCTCAAGAATGAAGTCTGATTTACCCAAGGTATTACACACCCTTGCGGGCAAATCGTTGCTTGAGCATGTGCTGCACGCCGCCGATGAGCTCAAACCCTCCCGGATTCATATTGTTATCGGCCATCAGGCCGAGCGAGTAAGCACCTCCATTGATACCAGCCAGACGAAGGCTGAAATAAACTGGGTTCTTCAGCACCAGCAGCTTGGCACCGGGCATGCCGTCGCACAGGCGCTCCCGGGTGTAGATACATCCTCAAACGTGCTGATTCTAGCGGGAGATGTGCCGCTTATTCAATCGGCCACACTGAAACCATTGTGTGAACCTGGGTCGGGCATCAATCTGCTCACAGCGGTATTACCAGACGCCAGCGGTTTTGGCCGCATCCTGCGTGACTCCGCAACAGGCGCGGTGACCGCCATCGTCGAGCATAAAGACGCCGATAAGCAGCAGCGGTCAATCCGGGAAATCAATACCGGGGTAATGGCCGCAAGCGCCACATACCTTGAAGGCTGGTTATCGCAGGTTAAAAATAATAATGCGCAAAGCGAATACTATTTGCCGGACATCATTGCCCTGGCGGTACAGGCCGGCAAACCGGTTAGTGCCTTTGCTGCAAATGACGTACTACAGGTAAGCGGTATCAACAGCTGTAGTGAGCTGGCTACACTGGAGAGGCATTATCAGCGCCAGTTGGCTGAAAACCAAATGGCCAACGGGGTTAGCCTCGCAGATCCGGGTCGCATTGATATTCGAGGTGACCTGACCACCGGCCGGGATTGCTTTATTGATATCAATGCTGTTTTTGAAGGTGAAGTAACACTGGGTAACAGGGTAAAAATAGGGCCGAACGTGTTAATTCGTAATAGCCATATAGCCGATGACTGCCTGATTGAAGCCAACAGTATTGTGGACAGCGCATATATCAGTGCACAGTGCCAGATAGGGCCTTTTGCACGCATTCGCCCTGACACGCGTTTGCATGCCGGTAGCAAAATAGGCAATTTTGTTGAAATCAAAAAGAGCGAAATAGGCCAGGCCAGTAAAGTAAATCACCTCGCGTATGTAGGCGACAGTAAGCTGGGTCGCAATGTGAATATCGGGGCAGGTGTTATTACCTGCAACTATGATGGCACCAACAAACACCAGACAATCATCGGTGATGATGCTTTTGTTGGGTCAGATTGTCAGCTTGTTGCGCCGGTAGAAATCGGGGCAGGGGCAACCATCGGTGCCGGCTCGACCATTACCAGAGATGCTCCGGCAGGCAAACTCAGCCTCTCCCGATCCAGACAAATAGAGTTTGACAACTGGCAGCGGCCGGTCAAAGGCAAGGCAAAATAGTATGTGTGGCATTGTTTGTGCGATTTCGACCGAGGCCGTATTACCTTTACTCATTGAAGGTTTAAAACGCCTCGAATATCGGGGATACGATTCGGCGGGGGTGGCGCTGCTGAATAAAAATGGTTTTGAAAGAACGCGTAGCGTCGGTCGCATCGCGGATCTCGAAAAAGCGCTGGGTAACGGAATCAACAATACCAGCACAGCCGGTATTGCACATACGCGCTGGGCGACCCACGGTGCGCCCACGCAAAAAAATGCGCATCCGCATCTAACCCCCGGCAAGCTGGCGATCGTGCACAATGGCATCATCGAAAACCACCAGGCCTTGCGGGAAGAACTCATTAAAGCCGGTTACGTTTTCAACTCTGAAACGGATACCGAAGTCATCCTGCACGAGGTTGACCGCCAGTATCAGCTGGCGGGTGACTTGTATGAAGCCGTGCGGGCAACTGTAAAGCGGCTCAAAGGCGCTTACGCCATTGGCCTGATTAGCAGCGATGAGCCACGGCGCATTGTGGGCGCCCGTTCTGGCTCGCCCATGGTTGTTGGCCTGGGCAAAAAAGGGCATTACATTGCCTCTGATATGGCCGCCCTGCTATCTGTCACTCAGGATTTCCACATCATTGATGACGATGAACTGGTCGAAATCAGCGATGACGGCGTACGTATAACCGACCTGGACGGTAAGCTGGTCCAGCGCGATGTTTTTACCAGTGACCAACACGCCGGCGCAGCAGATTTGGGCCACTATCAACACTATATGCTCAAGGAAATCCACGAGCAGACTCAGGCCGTTTCAGACACCCTTGAAGGCCGTATTGCAGCAGAGCGTGTCCTTCCCGGAATATTCGGCGCGCAGGATGAGACCATTTTCAAACAAACCGGGGCGATCCAGATTATTGCCTGCGGCACCTCCTATCATGCCGGCCTGGTCGCACAATACTGGTTCGAGAAATTCGGCATCGCCTGCCGCGTAGAAATCGCCAGCGAATTCCGTTCCCGGCAACACACCATTGCAGACAATACACTGCTTGTCACGCTATCCCAGTCGGGTGAGACCATTGATACATTGGCTGCCCTGAAAGTCGCTAAACAGGAGGGGGTAGCGCATACGTTAACGATATGCAATGCGCCCGAATCCTCCCTGGTACGTGATTCGGAACTGGTATTCATGACGCATGCCGGACCGGAAATCGGTGTGGCGTCTACCAAGGCATTTACCACCCAACTGGTGTCCTTGCTGCTGCTGGTGGTTTCTATCACAAAGCATCATCGCTTAAGTGCACAAGACGAGGCCAGGATCGTGAAAGAATTGCGTGAACTGCCCGCTATTATTGATGAAACGCTCAGGCGCGAAAAAGAAATTGCCGCACTGGCCAGGTTGTTTACGGACAAGCAGCACGCTCTGTTTCTTGGTAGAGGCACACAATACCCAATTGCCATGGAAGGTGCACTGAAGTTAAAAGAAATCTCCTACATTCATGCGGAAGCCTATGCTGCGGGGGAGTTAAAACACGGCCCGCTGGCACTGGTGGATGAAAAAATGCCGGTGATCGCAGTCGCGCCAAATAACCGCCTGTTGGAAAAGTTAAAGTCCAATATCGAAGAAGTGCGCGCGCGTGGCGGCCGCATGCTGGTATTCGCCGATGATCATGCCCAGATCAACCAAACTAAGGGTGTTGACATTATAAATATAGGGCGGGTTGATAATATCATCGCACCGATCGTGTTCACGATTCCACTGCAAATGCTCGCCTATCACGTCGCCCTGATCAAAGGCACGGACCTGGATAAGCCACGTAATCTGGCCAAGTCTGTAACGGTTGAATAGAACTCTGAATTCCCTATTTTTGCTTGTGGGTGAGTAATAAAGTTCTTTACCAAGTAATATGGTTGTTAACTGAGTAATAAAGTACTTTACTAAATAAGGAAACGTTTAAGCTACGGGTGGTGCAGATGGCGGCGCAATAACGTACTTAGGCGGCGAATACCGCAGTCCATAGCTATCGTGGGTGGTGAACCAATCGAATTACCGCTTTATAGCGGTCATTCGACTGCTTTCGAGTCGCCATGGTTGACTGACCGTTGTATACGGTTGAATCCACCACTCATAGCCGTCATTGCAGGCAGTCTTTTTATTGCTGTACCGTGCGTGACAGGGATAGTCTGTGTGTGTATATTTCAATCACTTTTAACAGGGGGGAAACAATGAACAACAAATCAAACGATAGCCGCCGCAAATTATTAAAATCTATTGCCGCTGGTTCTGGTGCAGTGGTTGCAGGGAAATCACTTCCAGATTCGTGGAGCAAGCCTGTTATTGATACAGTGATGATCCCTGCCCATGCAGAAACCACCAATGATAATGAGTCTGATGTACCAGCCGTGTTGTGTGGAGGGTGTTACCATCAAGAGGGTGTCGTTCCTGTTTCTTACGACATTCCAGAGGGTTTACAGCCTGGAATTGTACAATCTGAGGTAAAGCAATATTTTGATTCGCCTGATTGTTCTGGGGATCAATATGAAACTCACCGTAGCGGAAGATTCGCTTTGGCCCGAAACGAGACTGAGGCGGAAGGTTTCCTAGGATGTAGCTCAATAGCAGGAGTTGTCTCTCAAACGGCCACACTGGAAGGTTCTGAATGCTCTCTGTGGGAATGTGACGATTAATCAGCACCCACATCATGCTTGCAAGCCGCCTTCCGAGGCGGTTTTTTATTATCTGCAATTGTCCGTTTTGGGCAAAAAAGAGCCATATTGGAAGCGCGTGATTGGCTTTTGTGGCTGTCTCTTTTATACTCGAAGCGGACATTTTGATGCTTCAGTCTGGAGGATTAACGTGTTTTTAGCCTGATCTACACTACTTGATATTGGGGAGTAGGGTGTTTATGCTTCCTCGTATAGACGCCCCAATGTCAAATGAATTATCGAA
>JAAELZ010000562.1 GCA_024226105.1 Pseudomonadota bacterium
AATCACGGGAATTTCATCGATTGCCAGTGGCACCCAGGCCTCGGGAATATCGATTCCTTTCAGGGCACTGGCGCGTACCACAATATCGGCAACCGGCTCGCCACCCACCTCTTTTTGATTCGCATATTCAATACAGGCACCCATCTTCCTTAAGATACTAATAACGCCTGTACGGGTGGGGTTAATCCCGACATGTTTTAGAGTAATCTGGCTACCCGGTGAAATACTTGCTCCAACGATAAAAAAAGCGGCCGAAGATATATCCGCAGGCACATCTATATCGGTCGCTACCAGCGCCCCACCACCCTTGAGGCAAATTCGGGCACCATCGGTTTCAACATCATATCCAAAGCCCCGTAGCATGCGTTCGGTATGATCACGCGTAGGTGCGGGTTCCGTCACGCATGTTTTGCCGTTTGCATATAAACCCGCCAGCAACACCGCGGATTTAACCTGTGCGCTGGCCATCGGTAACGTGTATTCAATTGCTTCCAGTGCATCATGGTTTCTATTCGTATTGAGTATGCTAAGCGGAGCCTTTCCATCGGAAGTTAAGAACTGTACGCCCATGGTCGACAGTGGATCGGCAATTCGCCCCATGGGCCGGGAGCATAAAGAACGATCTCCTGTCAAGCACACATCAAAACGCTGTCCGGCTAGCAGGCCCATCATCAATCGCATTGCCGTGCCCGAGTTACCTAGATCAATTTCATGTTCCGGCTCTATCAGACCATCTCGACCCACGCCGTATATAGTTAAATCATTTTCCTGATGCTCTATACCTACCCCCATGGCACGAAATGCCTGCATGGTGGCAATGGCATCTGCACCGCTTAAAAAACCAGACACACGGGTTACACCTGTCGCGATGCTACCCAGCATAACTGAACGGTGAGATATAGATTTATCACCCGGTACGCGTACCGTTCCCGTCATTTGCTGTGCGGGCTGTGCTATAAAATTTAGTGCCATCTGATTTTAAGTAATGGTTATCTAATATGCCCGAATCTCATCCAGAAACGGGGGATAAGTTGCTACGCGGGCATTTTAAAAAACAGGCGTGAGAACAGAGGTCATGGAGAAAACTACGCTTTGCGGTCACCGTGTGCTCTGTGTTTATACTCAAACTCGGCGTAGCGCACTGAACTATTTTCGATAATCCGCCACGCGACCGCGGGCGAGTTTTGCCTGCTCGAACTCCTTAATTAATTTGTCACCTTCATCGGCCTCGATCTGGTCTGCCATTTGCATCAGGTCTTGAGCATAGCCACGAATTATTGGTATAAGTTTATCTTTGTTATTCATGCATATATCGCTCCACATTCGAGCATCACTCGAGGCGATACGCGTCAAATCATAGAGCCCCCCTGCGGCAAACTGGTAATGCAGTGCCTGCTTGTCCTGCCTGGAAAGATAGTCAATCAGTGCAAATACGATGACGTGCGGCAAATGACTGGTCACACCTAAAACCTGATCATGTAAGTCGATATCCATCTCGACGATGCGCGCCTCCGTCAAGCGCCACATCTGCTCAACCACCGAGCGAAATTCTGTGCGGGTCTCAGGCAATGGCGTAATAATCACATTATGATCAACAAACAGGTTCACCATAGCAGCCATTACACCCGAATTTTCAGAACCGGCAATCGGGTGCGCCGGTACAAACTGATCAATCTGAGTTCCCAATACACGGCGTGCAGCGAGGACAATCTCTCCTTTTACACTGCCGACGTCGGTAACAATGGCATCCTTTTTCAGATGAGGCAAAATTTGTTCAAGAATGGTTTCAAATGCGCCAACCGGTGTGGCGATGACCACCATATCCGCCTCCTGCACAGCTTCTGCCGCATCGTGGGTGAATCGGTCAATCACCCCCATAGAGTGCGCCAGTTGCAGGTTTTCAACTCCCCGTCCGACCCCGACCACCTCGCCCACGGCATTCTCTTTTTGCAGAACTTTAAGCAAAGAGCCGCCGATCAAACCTACACCGATCAGCACCAGTTTGGGTATATACACAGGGTTTACGCTAATCATCGCAGCTAATCACTCTCATTGTGTCTGATCCCCGCCTATTCAGCGCAAGGATAGGCGCCGAGCACTCGAAAATAACCCGCTGCTACTTCGACTTCAACCAGTGCGCGAGCAATTTTCACATCCTGTCGATGTCCTTCGATATCAACAAAAAACAGGTACTCCCAGCGCTTTATTTTTGATGGCCTGGATTCAATCTTGAGCATGCTGATACCATGATCATGCATCGGCTGGAGTAATTTGAACAGGCTACCGGGCTCATTCCTGCACGTCATCAACAGGCTGGTTTTATCGCGACCACTGGGTGCCACCTCTTCACGCGACAGCACCAGAAATCGCGTCGTATTGTTTTTATGGTCCTCAATATGGCTCGCCATCACATTCAAACCGTATTGCATCGCCGCATTTTCGCCCGCAATTGCGGCATAATATTCGTTTTCACTGGCCCTGCGCGCCGCCTCGGCATTACTCGATACCGCCTCGACCTCTACACCGGGAAGATGCTCCAGCAACCACAAGCGACATTGAGACAATGATTGCGCATGAGAGTATATTTTTTCAATTTCAGAATAGTCTGTGTTTACTCCCAGCAGTGCCTGATGAATGGGTAAATAAATCTCACCGGCAATATATAAAGACGTGCTAACCAGCAGATCAGCGGTGGCGCTAACAATCCCCTCGGTTGAATTCTCTACGGGCACCACACCATAATTAGCTTCAGCGGTTTCAACCGCGCCAAAGACCTGGTCGATCCGGGCATTTTGCACGATATCCACGCTGGAACCGAACTGCTGCAACGCCGCCATTTCGGTAAATGTCCCTTCCGGCCCTAAAACAGCAACACGCATACGTGCTTCAGCGCCGCGACAGATTGACATAATCTCACGACTCAGGATGTTGATCTGGTGATCTGAAATATCACCCTGGTTTTCCTCAATAAGCCGACGTATTACCTGCGCCTCGCGCTCGGGTTTATAAATAATCACATCGTCTTCGTCTACTTCATCCGCCACACTATTATCATTGTGGGCCTGCTTGATTTCACCAACCTTCTTGGCCAGTTCAATACGCTTGTTGATCAGGCGTAACCAGTCCGAATCGATCGCATCAATCTGATCGCGTAAGGCTCTAAGTTGTGTTTCCAGATCCATACTCGTGATAAAAATATTGCTTTTACGCGTCTTCTTTATCGGTTGATGTCGCTTCATCCGACGATTCAAGCCCGGGCTCCTCAACCGCGGCCGGGTTAGCATCATCCGTCTCAGCGTCATCCATTTCATCTTCATCCGATGTCGCTTCATCCACCCGGTCAATCGTGACCAGATTTTCTTTCTCGGACAGGGCAATTACGCGTACACCCTGGGTATTACGACCCTGGGCTGAAATTTCATCCGCACGGGTTCGGATTAATACGCCCCCATCAGTGATCATCATCACTTCATCACCTTCCTGAACCATACAGGCATTAACTACCCTGCCGTTGCGATCCGAAGTTTTTATGGCGATTACGCCCTGGCCACCACGCTTATGCACCGGAAACTCGTCAATACTCGTGCGCTTGCCATAACCGTTTTCAGTGCAAAATAACAGGCTTTGTTCGGTAGCATCATCCTCTACACAGGTTGCTTTATCATTCGATGGCAAAATAATCATGGAAATTACGCGATGCCCATCCGCAAGCCGGATACCCCTTACCCCTCTTGCTGTACGCCCCAGTGGGCGCGCGTCTGATTCATCAAAGCGTACTGCCTTTCCCGAAGAACTCACCAGCATAATATGCTGCTTGCCTTCTGTCAGTGATACCTTAATCAGTTCATCATCTTCCACCAGATTCAGCGCGATAATGCCACCCGCTCGCGGGCGAGAATAATCCATCAGGGCGCTTTTCTTAAGCGTGCCTTTCGCCGTCGCCATCACAATGTACTGGTCGTCACGGTATTCACGCACTGGCAACACCGCAGTGATTTTCTCATCCGATGATAAGGGTAATAAATTCACCAGTGGTTTGCCACGTGCGCTACGGCTGGCAACGGGTAATTGAAACACTTTCAGCCAGTACACCTTGCCGGTGCTGGAAAAACACAGTAAGGTATCATGCGTATTGGCAACAAACATACGACTGACAAAATCTTCCTCCTTGTTTTTAGTAGCCATCTTGCCACGACCACCGCGACGCTGGGCACGATAATCTGTAACCGGCTGGGCCTTGGCGTAACCGGTATGGGAAATGGTCACTACGACGTCTTCCTCAGCAATCAGGTCCTGCATTGAAATATCCACCGCACCCTCGGTAATTTCAGTGCGACGTTTATCGCCAAACTGCGTCCGGGTTTCAAGCATTTCATCCTTGATTACGGTCACCAGACGTTGAGGCTCTTCCAGAATCTCCAGCAAATCGACAATGGTATCGATAATCTCAACGTATTCAGAACGAATTTTTTCCTGCTCCAGCCCGGTGAGGCGGTGCAGGCGCAAATCCAGAATAGCCTGAGCCTGTTCCGGGGAGAGTTGATAACCTTGCGTAAGCAGACCGTAACTATCAGCCAGGCCCTGCGGACGTGACAATTTTGCATCTCCGCGCTCAAGCATTGCCTCAACAATTCCAGCCTGCCAGGTGCGTGCAAGCATACCGGCTTTGGCTTCTGCGGGTGATGGCGCTGCCTTGATCAACGCGATAACTTCATCAATATTGGCCAGGGCAACCGCCAAACCCTCCAGAAGATGTGCCCGGCCGCGCAATTTTTTGAGTTCATAAATCGTGCGACGCGTCACTACCTCACGGCGATGGCGCAAAAAGGCGCTCAACATATCTTTAAGGTTGAATAAGCGTGGCTGGTTATTCTCCAGGGCAACCATATTCAGGCCAAACACGGTTTGCATCTGGGTCTGTTTATACAAATGGTTAAGCACGACTTCGGAAGGTTCTCCACGACGAAGTTCGACTACCATACGCATCCCATCTTTATCCGATTCATCACGGATCGCGGTAATGCCCTCCAGATTTTTATTTTTTACCAGATCCGCGATTTTCTCCATCAGGCGTGCTTTGTTCACCTGGTAAGGCAACTCTGTGACGACAATCGATTCTCTACCGGATTTATCTCTAAGCTCAATATGTGTACGGGCACGCACGTACGCCCGGCCACGACCCGTCAGGTAGGCCTCCCTGATTCCAGCGGTACCGACGATGATTCCGCTGGTAGGAAAATCCGGTCCTGGAATATGTTGCATCAACTCATCAAGGCCGACATCCGGCTCATCAATCAACAAAAGGCAGGCATCGATGACTTCGTTTAAGTTATGCGGTGGAATATTGGTTGCCATTCCCACCGCGATGCCTGTGGAACCGTTGACCAGCAATCCTGGAATACGTGTTGGTAAGACCAGCGGCTGAGTTTCGGTTTCATCGTAGTTAGGGCCAAAATCTACTGTTTCCTTGCCAAGATCCGCCAGCAATTCATGCGCCACTTTGGACAGGCGAATTTCTGTATAACGCATCGCCGCTGGCGCATCACCGTCTACCGAACCAAAGTTCCCCTGGCCATCAATCAGCGGGTAACGCATGGAAAAGCTCTGTGCCATGCGTACAATGGTGTCATACACCGCGGTATCTCCGTGCGGATGATATTTACCGATAACATCACCCACGACACGCGCCGATTTCTTGTACGGCTTATTCCAGGCGTTGCTCAGTTCTTCCATCGCATAGAGCACGCGCCGGTGAACAGGTTTCAAACCATCGCGTACATCAGGCAGAGCACGCCCGACGATTACGCTCATCGCATAATCAAGGTACGACTGGCGCATTTCCTGCTCAATATTGGCGGAAAACATCTCTTTAGCGATGATTTGTTCTGTCATAATTTAAAGCAAATAGAAAGATAGTAAAGGGGCAGGATTTGAAAAGACTTATTCACTCGGGCAACAGCGCCGGACAGACGCGGATGGTCGTTGAAATTCATGGCGCGAAGTTTAGCATAGCACGCCTGCCAAACACAGCCACGGGCTGGTTCAAATTGCGTATAATTGCGCCTCGTTTCCTATAGGCCACCTGCAAACAATTTAAACAGTGCGAGCCCCTAAAACAATCATGCGCAAATACCTTGGTTTACTGCTAGTCGTCAGCAGTCTGTGCAGCTTTCATAACACGGCACAGGCAGAATCTGACTATGAACTGGGCGTCCGGGCCTACCAGAACAAGCAGTTTCAGCAAGCCCGGAATTACTGGGAAGAAAGTGCCGCAGACGGCAACCTGAGTGCCAGTTTTAACGTCGGCCTATTGCTCACCAAAGGTATCGGCGGTCCGGTTGACGCCAATCGCGCGGTAAGCCTGTTCAGGCACACCGCTGAGGCCGGGCTCGCTATCGGTCAGCACAATCTCGCTCTGGCCTATT
Organism: Pseudomonadota bacterium; assembly: GCA_024226105.1. Taxonomy (GTDB): domain Bacteria; phylum Pseudomonadota; class Gammaproteobacteria; order Arenicellales; family Poriferihabitantaceae; genus JAAELZ01. The sequence continues at coordinate 6,426 of JAAELZ010000562.1, forward strand.
ACAGCGGCAATGGCATCATAAAAGACAATGAACAGGCCCGCATCTGGTGGGAACGCGCGGCACGTCAGGGACATACCACGGCGCAATTCAATCTTGGCGCCCTGTTATGGAATGGTGATGGCGTCGATAAAGATGATAGTGAAGCAATAAAATGGTTCAGAAAGGCCAGCGATGCGGGTAACCTGCAAGCACGTACGTTTCTCGACATGATTATGAAACAGGAAGCTGCCAGCTCACCACTTGAACCGCTTGACACCCCGACTGCCGACTCAAACCCGGTGATTAGCGCTCTTCTGGAAAAGGCAGCTAATGCGTACCAGTTACAGGATTTTGAAAGTGCCTTTGCGTTGTGGAATGAAGCCGCTGAACTTGGAAATGCTATTGCACAATACCAGCTTGCACGCCTTTATCGCGAAGGCTGGGGCGCCCCCCAGGATTTATCGCGCGCTTACCAGTACACCGAACGCAGTGCCGGACAAAACCTGGCCCAGGCACAATATCGGCTCGCCTTATATTATCTTGAGGGCGAACAAATCCAAAAAAATGACACCCTGGCCTTGTACTGGATGCAATCTGCTGCGGATCAGGGACATATCAAAGCCAAAGATTATCTTGAGCGCCTGCGTTAGTACTCCACGCTAACAACCACGCCAAACTGGTTTTATGCTTTCTGAAACAGGTTTCTCACAACACAAAAAACAGCCTGATCATTGTCCAACGGGGCAAACTTACCGGGCCTGTCCAGTGCAAAACCGGCCACCAGCCTGTTGGCTGTCGGCACCTCCAACCCGGAAATTGCCACCGTCATCATGCTAACCCAAAACAATACTGACGGCCTGTTTGGCGAAATCACCGGTTCTCATATTTTTTATTAGCTCGGCATATCCGGCACTATTTCGCTAATAAAACCCATCACCAAGAGCGGGCCATTGCTGGACTATGTTACTGCTTTTCGCACTCGGCTCTTTTGGCTTACTGTACGTGATCATGAATGACCGCAAAACACACAATGTCGAAGGCATCGCACTACTCGCGCTATTCGCTGGTTTTCTGATTCAACTGAGCAATATCTAAGCTCTCCGATTCGGGGTTTGCCCGCTCCTTGTTTTTTTGTTTCCAGGTAGCAGTGTAGCGTGGAAAATCAGGCCGTAAACTGATATGCTTGCGTGCCGCTACCAGCTCAACTCGCATGCTAAAACTCTGCTCTATCTTTTTGAGTTCGCTTAGTTTCGTATTTGTCACAAGCACAAGTGCGCAGACGGTGTACGTATATAAAGATCAGAACGGTGCCAGCGTTATTAGCGATTTCAAAAGCCTTGACCCCAGGCTTAAACTGGTAAAATCATATACACCGGTTAGTCCGATTCAGGTTCTGGGCCCGGAACACTAC
>JAAELZ010000563.1 GCA_024226105.1 Pseudomonadota bacterium
ATTGGCATGACTATATCGGTGATGGAACCGTATCCAGCTGAGCTACGGGCGCATTTTGTCCAGTAAGAATAAGTCTATTTGAACCCATTAGGGGGCTAATTAGGGGGTTGTTCTTGTTTCATGTCTACTATTCATTGTTTTATCAATGAGTTGCATTTTAATAATGGCGGAGAGGGGGGGATTCGAACCCCCGGTGCCCGTGAAGACACACTTACTTTCCAGGCAAGCCCATTCGACCACTCTGGCACCTCTCCGCATTGCTTTCATCCGTGAAAAGGTTTTGATTAAGGTGGATGTGCTGCGCTTATCCACCCTACTTCGTGCCTTTTCTCGCTACCCTTGAAAGGGGCGCGAAGGGTAGACTAGAACGGGTTCTTAATCAATCCCTTTATTTAGCCCTGTGCTCTTAGTGCGGCAATACGCTCTTCCAGCGGCGGGTGTGAAGCAAACAGTTTGCCAAATTTTCCCGGGCCATGCGAGATGCCAAAAGCGGCCATTTGTTCGGGCAGGTCTGCCGGGGCGTGCATGGATTGCAGGCGCTCCAATGCCGCAACCATGTTGGCGTTGCCCGCTAGTTGACCGCCACCAAAATCGGCCTTGAATTCACGCCGACGGCTAAACCAGAAGACGATGGTGGAGGCCAGAATGCCCAGCACAATTTCAGCAACGATTGTTGTAACCCAGTAACCGATGCCAACACGTCCGCCATCACGTCCACCTGATAATGCGGAATCCACCATTCGGCCTATGATTCTGGCGAAGAACACTACAAAGGTATTCACTACGCCCTGAATCAGCGCCAGGGTGACCATATCGCCATTGGCTACATGTGTCACTTCGTGTGCAAGCACCGCTTCTGCTTCATTGCGCGACATGTTCTTTAGCAAGCCCGTGCTGACGGCAACCAGAGCATTATTTTTGTTCATTCCGGTTGCGAAGGCATTCACATCAGGCGATTCATAAATCGCCACTTCGGGCATACCAATGCCAGCCTGCTCAGCTTGTTTTGTTACCGTTTGAAGCAACCAGCGCTGGCCTTCATTTGCAGGCTGCTCTATCACCTGCGCCCCGGTTGAGCGCCTGGCCATGCTTTTTGACATCGCCAACGATATAAAAGAACCCGACATGCCAATGATGGCGGCAAATACCAGCAAGCCAGTCGTGTCCTGACCTGTCGCCGCCATGTAGGTATCAAAACCAAGCAGGCGCATGCTGATATTCAATACGAAGATAATCGCCATGTTGGTGGCGAGGAATAGAAAAATACGATTGAACATCTTTAGTTTCCCTTCAATTTGTTAAAATGACCCGTTACCAAATATGCCACTAAGCCGACAAAATTCAAGCCATGATTGAAAAACGCGACCAGGTTCGCCAAATGCACGCCCCCTTTATACACGCCATGGTCAAAGCCTGCCAGAACGAACAGGAAAGGCTGGCATTTGCCCCACAAATAAAGGTTCTACAGGATCAGGGTTGGGAACAGCTCGCACTGGTGGCGCAACGCCTGCTCAATGGTGAGCGTAGTGAAACCCTGCTAAAGGGCCTGGATGAGGAAGACATCTTCATCATAACCGCAGTACTCGATGGTATTCAAAACCCAAACACCCTGCCTGATCTCAACGCCAAACCCAAAGCGGCCGATGCGGCCCCCGGGTTGGCTTCCATCATTCACGCATCGAGTATGGGTGATGCGGGCGCTCTGAATGCGCTGTCATTGATGGCGGAACAGATGTCACAGACGGGTGGCGCAATGGCAGAAATTGCCGGGGCGATGCGCAGCCTGGTTAATGGCGAGCGGGATCTGGAGATCTTGAGCAAGAAAATGCGTGGTGAAAGCCGGGATTTGCTGATTGCGATATTGAACGAGCTGGGGAAGATTTCGCCGCAGTAAATTTTCGGGCCTAATGCTCACGTTAAGATGCCCGAATAAAATATCGGACAAAGCGCATCCGGTTATGAGGATGCAATTCGGGCCAATATATGTGGTGGATGCGCTTCGCTTATGCCACCCTACGATTTTCCAGGTAAAAACTGTAGTACATAACTTGGCCAGGCCTGATG
>JAAELZ010000564.1 GCA_024226105.1 Pseudomonadota bacterium
CAAACTGCCGGAAGGAGTAGGGCGAATGTAGGCATTGGGATTGTTGGCCAATAGCGGCATGCGGGTTTTATCTCCGAGTATGGAGCCGCCGGTCAGTTTTGAACTGGGATCGATGGTCAGCGCGGCAACGCGTGTTCCGTTTGCAATGAGGTACTCGCCGACGGCCTCGATGAAGGTAGATTTTCCTACCCCGGGGCTACCGGAAATTGCGATTCTACGGGCCTTGCCGGTATACGGCATGATGATGTCGAGTAATTCGAGAGCGTCTTCACGATCTCCAGTTTTGCTGGATTCGACCAGAGTTATTGCTTTTGAAAGTGCGCGGCGATCCCCATCAGCGAGTTTGGCCGCTAAACCCGATACTTTGCTCATAAGTTAGTGTTCACAAAGGCTTGAAAAAAGGGCATCGCCTCCGTCCGGCTGAAACAGCGTGTATGCGCGCGCCTGATATGTGGATGAATCCGCAGCAAAAAGCGTGATCGGGTCATTCAAATTCAAGTATTTTCTGGTCGACTTCGAGTGTCGAGCCCGGGTCACAAAAAACCTCTTTTACCACGCAATCATTCTCGGCGCGGATTGAGTTTTCCATTTTCATCGCCTCGATTATCGCCAGTTCGTCGCCCTGATCGACCTTATCACCCGCCTTAACGTTGAGGCTAATGAGCAGCCCCGGCATGGGCGAGAGCAGGAATTTGGATAGATCAACTTCTTTTTTCTCCGGCATCAGGCGCGAGAGATTTGCGATAGGGGGCGTTAGCACGCAGGCATTAAGGCGGTAACCTTTGTGCGTGATGACATAGCGATACTGCTCACGCTGAATCTGTGCAGCAATTGAGTGACCGTTTATTTCACCACGATAACGGGGTTGCCCAAGCGTCCACTGATCTTTAATAAAATAGTGCTTGCCCTGGTATTCGACGCGAGTCTGCTCTTCGTCCTGGCAAATTTCTACCGGGTGATGCTCTCCCGCCTGATCAACGACCACCCACTGCTTTGAAACGCTATAGGCATGGTTGCGCAGTTGTCCGGAAAGTTCTGCTGCTCTGAGGGTGTAGCGATAATGTAGTGTCGCAACCAGCGGAATGAGTGAATCGGCGTTGTCCGGGACGGACGTTGCATCGTCATAACCGTCGGGGTATAAGGCTGCGATGAAATTTGTATCCAGCTCACCACTGATAAAGCGCGGTTGTTGCAGTATTGAAGACAAAAATCCGATATTGGTTTCCACGCCCTGTACCGTATATTCATCCAGCGCCAGTTGCATGGCTTTTGTAGCGAGATCGCGCGTAGCGGCATGGGTTATCAGCTTGGAGATCATTGGATCGTAGAACATCGAAATCTCATCGCCTTCGTCTACACCCGAATCAACGCGAACATTTTCGCTATGAGCTGGCTCAACATAGCGTTTAAGGCGCCCGATTGAGGGTACGAAGTTGCGCATAGGACTTTCTGCATAGACGCGTGATTCAATCGCCCAGCCGTCCAGTTTTATATCCGATTGTTTCAGCGGCAGGGCCTCACCGGCGGCGACGCGAATCATCAGTTCAATTAAATCTACGCCGGTAATAAGCTCCGTGACCGGGTGTTCGACCTGAAGCCGGGTATTCATCTCCAGGAAGTAAAAATTTTGATCTTTATCCGCAATCAGTTCAACGGTGCCGGCGGATACGTAATCGACGGCTTTAGCAAGCAGTACCGCCTGTTCGCTCATAGACTGGCGAGTATCCGGATCAATATAGGGTGAAGGAGCCTCTTCGATTACTTTCTGATGGCGGCGTTGAATGGAGCATTCACGTTCGTTGAGCGTAATAACGTTACCGTGACCATCTGCAATCAGCTGGATCTCAATATGCCGGGGCTGCTCAATGTATTTTTC
>JAAELZ010000565.1 GCA_024226105.1 Pseudomonadota bacterium
CACAAAACCACCGCCCGGGATGGGGTTGCCATTTATCTGGATGTACGCACCACGGCGTTTTCTTTCAGAGGAGTATGCGCCACTATTACGCAAATGGTTCAGACGTCGCTCAATCAGGCGCTTTGTTACACCCGGGCCACAGTCCCCGCGCTCGGCATTGTATCGAATCAGTTTTTCGATAGGGGTGCCGATTTTTAGCAGCGCATCAGGGTATTCGAACATGGCCTGGTAGCGGCTGTTCCATGCCACCAGGTTGAGATTTTTATCGACCACGCTGATGCCCTGAGAAATATTCTCAAAACTTGCCTGCAATATATCCTGATTAAAGCGCAAGGCCTGTGATGTCTCGTCCATCATCACAAACAGGTCTTCAGTTGACACATCCTCACCGAGTAACTGGGTTGTAATGATGTGCCGCGCAGATGAGGCCCCGATCACGCCCGCAATGGCGCGTTCAATTTCTTCTATCAGACCCTTGTCTATGATATCGCGGGTATTTAGTTTTCTACCCTGCTTCTGCATATACCGTTCGAATAGCCGCTCGGTGCTGGCATGGCCGATGATGCTGACACAAAGTACCCGAGCATTTGCCACCGTAGCGTTGGCGGCGAAGTTGCTTGAATGGCCCAGTGCCTCGGGCTCAACGTAGGTATGGGTGAAGATACTGGCCTGGATTTTGTCCAGCATGGAGGGTGCGTAGCGCAACGAACCGGTCACCATGACTACCGTATTCAGCAGCAGGCTCCACACTACGCCATGAGTTAATGAGGAGCTGAAATGGATGTTAAACAGGTGGTGCGGATGCAACCAGCTTAGGTGGGTAAATGCCGCATCAAGTGCCTGGGGCGATACAAAGTTGGGCATTAGCAGGGTATAAGCCCAGGTCACGAAACCAATGGCCAGGCCCAGAAGTACGCCGTGCTGATTTGCGCGCTGCCAGTATAGAGCGGCAATCATAGCGGGAGCAAATTGAATGATGGCGGCGAAAGAGAGCAGGCCCATGTTGGCCAGTTGCTGATTGCTCCCCGACAACCTGAAATAACCGTATGAGCTGAGCAGCAGCAAAACAATGGTAATCCTGCGAATTCGCAGGATTATCTGGCTAAGGTCAGGGCGCTGTTGAATATCAATGTATTTAGACCGGATCAGCAGGGGCATCACCACGTCATTACAGACCATGGTGCTGAGGCTGATTGATGCCACGATGACCATGCCGGTTGCGGCTGAAATACCGCCGACAAAGGCGATCATGGCGAGCGAAAACTCGGAATTTTGCTGCGGCAAATGCAGCACGAAGAAATCCGCGTTTCCGCTGCCGGGTAACAGCATCAATCCGGCCAGGGCGATCGGTACTACCACCAGGCTGATTAGTAGCAGATACAGGGGCAGTAACCAGCGCGCGGATTCCATTTGCCGATGATCTTCGGCTTCAACCACAATTACCTGGAACTGCCTTGGCAGTAACATGATGGCGCTCATACTGAGTAGCAGTCTGGTGGTGAAGTCCGACAGCGAAAAGCGGCTGGTTTCTGAATTCATTGATGTCAGCTCAAAGGGTTGGCGCAGCACCTGGCTCCAGTCAAACTGGGCGAATAACAATTGCGTTGCATACAGGCCTACCAGCAACATGGCAATGAGTTTGACAATTGACTCAAAGGCGATGGCATTCATCATTCCGCGATGATGCTCTGTGGCGCTCAAATGCCGGGTACCGAACAGAATACTGAATAGCGCCAGAATCAAAGCGCCGTAAAATGCGGTGTCTGACCACAGGCTTTCTGCAGATCGATAATACTCGACGCTATTTACCGGTGTCGTCAGCGTGGTAAAGCTGAATGAGATGGCGTGCAACTGTAATGAGATATACGGGAGTGAGCCTATGACCGCGATAAAGGTAACCAGTACCCCGATGCTACGGCTTTTGCCATATCGTGAGGACAGAAAATCAGAAATGGAGGTAATGCTGTACTGCTTGCTGATAATGATGATGCGCTGGATGATTTTGTATCCAAACACAAAAACCAGTATTGGCCCTAGATAAATCGCAAAAAAATCCCAGCCACTGCGTGCAGCAGAGCCAACGGCCCCAAAGAACGTCCAGGAGGAACAGTAAACTGCCAGGGAAAGACTGTAGATAACGGTTTTATGACGGGCATAAAAACCGGTCGTGGATTTTTTATCGCCCCGAAAAGCGATGAAAAACAGGATAGAGACGTACGCAATCGCAATGAAAGCGATTAATTCAGTGGGCAGGGTGCGCATGTGTTTAATTTACCACGAAGCGCGTGGTGAGCACGAAGATAAAAACAATTTACTGAAGTTGCGAGCGCCCAGGGGGTGGTCAATTGTCCTGAAGGAATAAGCAGCACCTTAGCATTCCTGTTCGAAATCATAAAAATGGCCCATCCTGCTTCAATGTGTAGGCACCGATATCACATCGGCTGCCACCTGGTTGCATTTCGCCGCGTTGGTTGAGATTGCTGGCCCGGGTTTTGTGACGGGTTGATTAATTGTTTTACTCACCCGAGTAAGTTTGGCAAACTCTTTAGTCTTAACTAATCAGCTTGTAGAATAAAAGATTATGGATGCTTATCAGGATATTCGCGATGGTGTTGCGAAGGTGTGCGCTGGTTTTTCCGGCGAATACTGGCGGAACCTTGATACCTTGCGTGCCTACCCCACCGAGTTCGTGCAGGCTCTTAGTGAAAATGGATATCTGTCTGCGTTAATTCCCGAGGCATATGGTGGCATTGGCCTGCCGCTTAGTGCAGGCTGTGCCATTCTGGAGGAAATACAGCGCAGTGGCGGTAATGCGGGGGCCTGTCATGCCCAGATGTACACTATGGGAACCCTGTTACGTCATGGTAGTGAGGCGCAAAAAGAACAATACCTGCCCGCGATTGCC
>JAAELZ010000566.1 GCA_024226105.1 Pseudomonadota bacterium
CACCATCCCGGACGCTTCCAGGCGCCTGGCTATTTCGATGCATTCATCCGCTTCCACCCCGCCTTCAATGAGTTCGTCTCCGGTTATCCGAAGCCCAATAATAAATTCATCACCGACTTGATCCCGGATAGCCTCCAGTACTTGCAAGGTGAAGCGAAGTCGATTGTTCAGACTTCCACCATAATCATCGCTGCGTTTATTCACTACAGGCGAAAGAAACTGGCCGAGCAAATGCGAATGCGAAAGCAGTTCGACGCCGTCGAATCCGCCCTGAACACAGCGCCGCGTCGCCAGGGAAAAATCTTTGATCACACGCCGAATATCATAAGCTTCCATGGGTTTAGGATAAGAGCGATGGGCGCGTTCACGAGTTTCCGATGGGCCGATTACAGGAAGCCAATGTGCGTCATCGCCTACAGTGCGCCGACCCATATGAGTAATTTGGCACATGATCGCCGCTCCGTGTTGTTTTACGCCTGTCGTAAGCTTTTCGAACCACGGCAAAATACTGTCATTACCCGCGTAGAGTTGTCCAAACACCGATGGGCTATCGGGCGAGATATTGGTTGAACCACCAATCATGGTTAATGCAACACCACCTTTGGCCTTTTCCTCGTGATATAGCCGGTATCGATCTCGAGGATGACCCTCTTCAGCAAAAGAAGGGGCGTGAGCTGTACTTATTATTCGATTGCGCAAATGTAAATGACGCAATTGGTACGGCTGTAATAAAGGATCGTTATCTGACATTTGCTCATTCATTATTTAAGGCATCAACTGCCGAGAATAACCGGAAAAACCGGGGACAGACCGCGATTAAACCGACACCAAAAACAAGTTTTAGCTCTGTTTTCTCCACCTGCCCGATTTTCCAGACACCACACTACGGCAGAGTGTTACAGCAACCTGATTTCCAAATATATTGTCTCCCAGTGCAAAGTTGCCGTTTGTTATGGCTCTAACACGGCTTGCCAAATTAGAGCCCAGTTGCTGGGAACACAAATTATTGTAGGAAAACCCGGGTCAGAGAGCAATTCTTTCTAATATAAGTGCTAATTGTTCTCTAACCCCGGCTTTTCTACCTTTTCCTTCTTCGCTTGACTTATCCAACATAAAACAAATTTCAGCCAACGGAAC